>SXHE01000146.1 GCA_005773755.1 Planctomycetia bacterium | reverse complement strand
TTCGAGCGCCAGCGCCAGCAACACGCGCTGCAACTGTCCGCCCGACAGCCCCTCCACCGGCACGTCCAAGTAATCCGCCACGCCGACGCGCTCCAGCATCGCCTTGCTCTTCGCCGCGACCTTCTTCGAGATGCCGAAGAACAACGGCCGGCGCGAGAGCGTGAGCGCGAGGAAGTCGCGCACGGTCAGCGGCAGGCGCGCGTCCAGTGTGAGTCGTTGGGGAACGTAGCCGATCGCTTCCGGGTACGGCTTGCTGTGGTCGTGCCCGCAGTGGAACTGGATGATGCCCTTGTGCGGGTACTCGTTCACCAGCGCGCGAAGCAGCGTGGTCTTGCCGGACCCGTTTAGACCGATCAGTGCGGTGATGCCGCCGCGGGCGATGTTCGCAGTGACGCCGCTGAGGATCGGCCGCCCGCCCAGCTCCACGGTCAGGTCGCGGAGCGAGACGAGCGGGCGCGCCGGCGGCTCCTGAATCAGCTCCAGGGCGCTACGCGCGGTCAGCGGGGCGGCGGTCGCTGGCAACTCCGGGGTCATTTCAGCGCGTCCGCCAGAGCTTTGAGGTTGGCCCGCATCTTCCGCTCGTACCAGTCCGGGGTCAGGTCGTCCGGCTTCACCGTTTCGAGCGTGTCGAACTCGACCAGGACCACGTCTTTGACGCCCTTCGCTGTCAGTTCCTTCTTGAGGGTCTCTCCAGAGGTGCTGGTCGAGTACTGCGGCTCGACCGCGATCACCCGCGTCGGCTTCGTCTCGTCGCCGCAGACGTTAATCAGGGTCTTCATCGCCTTCTCGTCCGGCTCCTGACCGGGCTTGACCGTGAGCACGCCGCGGATCTCCACGTCGAACGACTTCTCGAAGTAGGCCAGCGAATCGTGGAACGTGACGACCCGCTTCTCCTTCTTATCCTTGAGCAGCGCGACGCCTTCGGCCTTGAGCGCTTCCAGCTTCTTGACATAAGTGGCGGCGCGGGAGTCGTACCCGGCGGCGTGCGCGGGGTCGGCCTTTTTCAGTTCGTCGCGAATCAGGTTCACGAGCAGAATCGAGTGATCCGGGCTGAGCCACAGGTGTGGGTCCGGCGGGTGCTTGTGGTTGTGAGCGTGGTTCTGGTGGGTGCAATAGCCCTCGCACAGCGACTTCGCCGGCACGAGATTGCCGAGGGTGACAACCTTCAACTTGTCGTTGCCGGAACCGGTCTTCATCATCTCGGCCTGGCGCTCGTCCAGTTCCAGCCCCATCGTCAGGAACAGGTCGGCCTGGGTCACGAGTTTCACGTCGTTCGCGCTCGGGTTGAAGTCGTGCGGCCCGGTCGTGGTCATCACGTTGCGCACCACCGCGTCGTCGCCGGCCACGTTCACGGCGAAGCAGTACAGCGGCGCGAACGAGACGACGACCTTCGGCCCCTTGTGGTCCGCGGGCCAGATCGGGTCTTTGGTCGGGTCCGGCTTGCCCACGCAGCCGAGGAACACGAGCGGAACCATGACCGCGAGCGCCGCGGTCAGCCCCAACCGCTGTAACAACTGCTGCCGGGTCATCGCGATTCTCCCGACGAGACGTAAGGGATAACGACGTATTACCGGAGTGATTCTACCCCGCACGTGGTCCGAAGACAAGTGAATCACGCCGGCAGCGGCACCTTCAGTTCGGCCGCGGTCTTCGCGATCAGTTCCCAGGTGCCGTCGGGAATCGCAATCCCCTCAACTGTACGCTTCGCCTTCGCCTGCTGTTCGGGATCGCCCGGTAGAGTGATGCACGGCACGCCGGCCGCGGTGGGGCACGAGCGCACGAACGCGGTCAGCCCGTCGCTCTCTTTCAGGAAGTGATCGACGCCGCCGAACAGTGCGGGGTTGAACAGCACGAACACGGCGGCGTTGCCCTGCCCGGCGAGCGGGTAGGTGGGGTTGCTACACGGCCCGCCGGACAGCCCGCCGCACAGCAGGTCGAGCAGAAGGCCGAGACCGAAGCCCTTATACGCCTGCGCCCCGCCGAACGGGATGATGTTGCCGCGCGGCTCGCTGTACAGCACGCCGGGGTCCGTGGTCGGCGCGCCGGTGTGGTCGATCAGCCAGCCGTCCGGCGTCGGCTGCTTCTTCTGGAACTGCGCGCGAACCTTGCCTTCGGCCGCGGCGCTGGTGCCGAAGTCCATCACGACCGGCGCGCCGCTGGTGGGTGCGCCCATGCAGATGGGGTTGGTGCTGATGCGCCCCTCGGTGCCGCCCGGCGGGGCGACGCGCCGGCCCGCGCCGTGCGAGTTGACCGACGCGAACAGCGCCATGTTCTCCCGCGCCGCGTACTCGGCGTACTCGCCCAACCGCCCGGTGTGGCCGCAGTTCCGCAGCGTTCCGGCCGCGATGCCCACCGCCTTCGCCTTCGGCAGCAGTTTGTCGAGCAGCCGGTACGCTTGCACCTGCCCCAGCCCCCAGTTCGCATCGGCCGCGACTACGGCGGGCGTTTCGCGGATCATGTCCAGCGGCACGCCGGCCTTGTAGGTTCCCTTGCGGATGAACTCGACGTACTGCGGCACTCGCATGACGCCGTGCGAGTCGTGGCCGCACAGGTTGGCATCGACGAGACTGCGTGCGACGACGGCGGCGTCCGCGGTCGGCACGCCGGCGGCCTCGAATAGCGATTGCGACAGAGCGGTGAGCGCGGGAGCGTGAAAAGTTGGCATGGGTGTGCGTGTGTTGGGTGTGGTGGTATTCCTTTGGGTACAATCCCCCTCACACATCGGCACCCTAAACAGGAGGAGCGTCATGGCATTTCAAGTACGGGTCAGCGAGCGCACCGCGGGCGACAAGAGCGGCGAGGTCTACGAGCTGATCGACGCCGCGAAGACCGTGCGCGCGGAAGTGTGGCCGCAGTGCGGCTTCAACTGCCTTAAGTGGCAGGTGCGCCAGAGCGACGGCTCGTGGGGCGACATCCTGTTCCACATGCCGGACTGGGACGCGAACCCGGTGCCGACGCGGAGCGGCCACCCGATCCTGTTCCCGTTCCCCGGTCGGCTCCGCGACGGTCGCTTCACGTTCGACGGCAAGACCTATCAGCTCCCGCTGACCGACAACACCAAGCTGCACTCCATCCACGGCTTCACCCCGCGGAACATGTGGCGCGTGGCCGACTCCAACGGCGATAGCGACTTCGCCTTCGTGACGGGCGAGTTCAGCCTGTTGAAGAACCTCCCAGAATCGCTAGGGGTCTGGCCCGCGGACTTTGTGCTCAGCGTGACCTACCGCCTGTACGCGGACAAGCTGCGCGTCGATGCAAAGGTCGAGAACCGCGGGCCGGGGCGGATGCCGTTCGGCCTGGGCTACCACGGCTACTTCCGGCTGCCCGGCGTGACCGACGCGGACGTGAGCAACTACGTCCTCCAGGCGAACGTGAAGGAGATTTGGGAGGCCGAGAACAACCTGCCGACCGGCTGGCGCAAGGAGCTGCCGGCGGCGCTCGACTTCCGCACCGCGCGCCCGGTCGGCGCGACCGCGCTGGACAACGTGTTCACCGGCATCACCAGCACCGAGACGAAGAACAGTGGGCTGTTCGAGGTGGCTTCGCTCACGCATCCAGGTGCGACCGGCGGCCTTCGCGTGCTGGCGGACAAGTCGTTCCGCGAGTTGGTTCTGTTCACGCCGGTGCATCGCGGCGCAGTTGCCATCGAGCCGTACTCGTGTTCCGCCGACGCCGCGAACTTCTGGTCGCGCGGGATCGACAGCGGCTGGCAGGTGTTGGAGAAGGGCGGCGAGTGGGAAGGCGCGGTCGAATACCGCTGGGAGGCGAAATAACTTGCCCAAAGCGCCCGCGTTGCACGTCGAAACCCTATTTGCCGCGCCCCCGTTCGCATCCTACCTTTGGGCGTTCGGTTCCGTGCTCGGCGGGGGCGTGCGAATGCTCGGTAAAGTGGCGCTCGGCAAGTACCGGCTGTTGCGGTCGCTCGGCAGCGGCAGCAACGGCGAAGCGTTCCTCGCCGAACCGCTCCAACACCGGCAGTTCCGCGTCGTAGTCAAGGTGATCCACCCGCACGTCGTGAAGCACGAACGGTTCCGCCAACTGTTCGAGGCCGAAGTGCGCTCGATGGCGAACTTCGACCACCCCTATGCGGTCGGGCTGGTCGAGGCCTCGCTCGACGACCCGCTCGGCCCGTGCCTCGTCATGGAGTACGTCCCCGGTGTCACGCTCGAAGCGGTGTTGTCGCTCTCGAAGCGGCTGACCCCGGAGCGCGTCGCCTGGTTGCTCGCGTGCCTGTGCCACGCGCTCGAGGCCGCGCACGACGCCGGCATCGTTCACCGCGACCTGAAGCCCGCGAATCTAATGGTCGTGAACCCCGGCACGCCCCAGGAAAGCCTGAAGGTGATGGACTTCGGGTTCGCCGAGTTCGCCGCCAAGCCTCACATCCAACTCGCCGAACTGACCGGTCACGGCCCGATCTTCGCGATGGGCACGCCCGCCTACGTCAGCCCGGAGATGATCCGCGGCGACCGCGTGGACGGCCGCAGCGACCTGTACTCCGTCGGCATCATGCTGTTCGAGATGCTAACGGGCACCTTGCCGTTCAACTACCCGCACCAGGAGCGGTTGCTCGCGGCGCACATCAAGGAACCGCCGCCCCAGTTCCGCAAGCTCGGGGCCGGCGACGTGCCCGCCGCGGTGGAGGGCGTCGTTCACCTGGCGCTGTCGAAGTACCCCAACGAGCGCCCACAGTCGGCGCGCGAACTGGCCGAGGCGTTCGGCCGCGCGATCGGGTTCGGCCCGCTGTGGACCGAGTCCGCGCCGGTCGGCTACGAACCGGTGTCGCGCGAGGCCGAGCCGTTCGACGACGATCCGCCGCCGGCCCGCGCGCTCCCGACGCCGACCGACCCGTTTCACGTCATTGAGGCGTTCGAGGCGTTCTTGCCGGAGCGCCTGGCCGCGGCCAAGCTGCGCGGGTTCGTCGAAGACTTCGCGGGCGAGGTGCTGGCGAGCGATCCGGGCGTGATCCGCCTGCGCGTGGGCGTGCCCGCCGGGTACAAGGAATCGAAGCAGGGGAGCGGCATCTTCGGCTGGTTCGCGGCCCGCCGTCCGTCGGTGGCGCGCGGTCAGGAGCCGATCGAGATCGAACTGAACATGGAGAAGCCCGACCCGTCACAACCGCGGCTGCACGTAACGGTGTCGTTCCGCCCGCTGAAGGACTACCCGCCGACGGACAAGAACCACTGGCACATGCGGTGCGACAAACTGCACACCGTCCTCCGCCAGTACCTCGGCGCGTGACCATAGTGAAGCGATATGCAGAATACCGAACCCCACGACCGCAAGGGAGCGGGGTCAAGCGGCGCGCTACGGTGATTGTGCTCTCGTGCTCCTGACCCGAGTTGCTTAGCCCCGCTCCCTTGCGGTCGCGGCTCGCGGGTGGCTGAGTCCTCGCTCCTTCCCCCAGAGCCTTGTTCAGGTCGCTTGCCGCCGGAGAAGCTCTGGTGTACCTTCCGCTCCGCCGGCTCGGATATGAACGTCCGACTCATCCGGTGCGGCGACGTGAATCACGGCCACTACTTCTTAAGTTCGGCGGGCAACTCCTTGAGCGGCGTCAGTTCCAAGATGTCGGTCTGATACCACTGCTTCTCCTGTAGCTTCCCGGCGGCCCGATCCGTGAACCGATGGCCGGCGACGTGCGAAGGGTACTTGTGGCCCTCTTTGGTCTCCTTCCACTCGCTGAAGCGGTGTCGCGTATCGGTCTCGTCAATCGCGACGAGCCGTTTCGTCTTCTTGTCGAAGTGTAAGTCGACTGGAGCCTTGACGGATTCACTCACCCGCAGGCCGAATGTCGGTGTCTCGCCCACAACGGTATCGGGGATCGGTTCGATCTTGGATTTGGGATCGAGCAGGATACGCAGGCTCCAGGCCCAGCAGAGAACGCGGACCTTGTCCTTGTCGCGCTTGGCGGTCCCGATCCACCAGTCGCCGCCGACCACCACGACCGAGGTGCGGTTTCCCTTCTCGTCCTTCTTGACCGGTTCGGCCGGGGTCGCGGTGATGAGCACCCGCTCGCGAAAGCGGAAGACGGTGAGCAGCTTGTCCTCACCCCCGGCCGTCGCGACGACCTCCTCGACGAGCTTCTTCACCGGCGCGGCCGGCTTGTCGGCGTTCGCCCGACCACCGACGACCAGCACCGCAACAGCGGCAGCAACGATCCAAAGCGCGCGTCTCATGTGCCTGAATGCCTCGTCATGTGACAGCCGAACTTGTGGTTGGCCCAACGAACCGATCATCCCCAGTCTCGTAGACGCCGACATCGCTATGCCGGGGTCGTCTCGATCGGGTGATCGCGCAGGTACTCTCGCAGAGCCGCGTTGACGGCGGCTTCGTCCGCGAACGCCGCGGCCACGTCGTCTGCGAGGCGAACCACGCGCAGGCGTTCCTTGTAGCGGGCCGCGTACTTGCCGCGAACGACGCCCCGAAGCGCCCGGAAGTCGTATTGGGGGCGCAGCTCGTCGTTAGAGTCGTTCGTATCAGGGGAAGTTTCCATCTTCGTAGTCCTTTCGCTCGGCCCGGTTCGCTTCCCGAGCACTGATGATTCGGCCCCGATCGGATCGCGTGCCCGGTTTGCGTTCTGGAGTCAGTCGAAGATCACCCACGGGTTCATCTCCCGCGGCGACCGCCACTCGATGCCGTGCCGCTCCCGAAGCAATTCCTTGATTCGTGCCCAAATGCGGTGACACAACCCGCTGCCGTTACGAAACAGGTCCGCGACTGCTGGCGACTGCTCTTCCAATTCTGCGATGTGCTGGCGGTGCCACTCCTGCACCTCGCGGGTCGCCTCCTCACACGCTGCAAGGTACAGTGACTGGACAGTCGGGTCGTCCTCGATCGGATCGTGCAGGATGCCGTTCCTGTTGTTCTGAATGGCCTCGATGTATAGCGCTCGCTTGTCGGGGGTGAGTGTTGTCAAGAACCGCTTGCACTCCATCCAAGGCAGGTCCGTCAGTTGTCGCAATCGTTGCACCAGCTCAGCCGAGACGGGCACCACAGCTTCGGCTTCTGTCATCGGTGTGCCCTCTGACGACCTCGGAACAAGCTCGTCCAACGTATCATCCTCGAACATTGCCGGAATTGCAATCTACCACGGAACACGCCCACTCGCATCGCGCAAGAACTCGGCCAGCCCAACGAACAACCCTTGTCGCGGCGGGCGGTATTTGGTTGCCTCCGGGCGGTGCCGGGCGCACCATGAGCATATCCGCCGCACGTCACCTTTTGGGAGCACGTCATGGGCATTATGGATTGGGCCAAGGGCCAGTTCATCGACATCATCGAGTGGACCGAGCCGAGCCAGAACGAAATCCTCGCGCACCGGTTTACCCGGCACAAGAACGAGATCAAGAACGGGGCCAAGCTCATCGTGCGCGAGGGGCAGGCCGCGTGCTTCGTCAAGGAAGGGGCGCTCGCCGACGTGAAGCTGCCGGGCATGTACACGCTCGACACCAAGAACATGCCGATCCTCTCCACCATTCTGGGGTGGAAGTACGGGTTCGAGTCGCCGTTCAAGTGCGAGGTGTACTTCATCTCCACGCGGCAGTGGACGAACCAGAAGTGGGGCACGCAGAACCCGATCATGTACCGCGACCCGGAGTTCGGCCCGGTGCGGCTGCGGGCGTTCGGCAACTTTGCGTTCAAGGTCACGGACCCCGGCACGTTCCTCAAGGAACTGGTAGCCACCGACCCGTCGTTCGAGCTGTACGAGATTTCGGCGCAGTTCCGCAACGTAGTGGTGTCGCGGTTCATCGACGCCATCGGCGGCTCGCGCATCCCGATGCTCGACCTTGCGGGGAACTACGAGAAGGTCGGCAAGGTCGCGCTCGAACGCATCGCGCCCGAGATGGCAAAGATGGGCGTCTCGCTGACGCAGTTCTTCGTCGAGAACATCTCGCTCCCGCCCGAGGTCGAAGCGGCGCTCGACAAGCGGTCGCAGATGTCGGTGCTCGGGAACCTCGACCAGTACGCCAAGCTCCAGACGGCCGACGCGATCCGCGACGCGGCGCAGAACCCCGGC
>SXHE01000145.1 GCA_005773755.1 Planctomycetia bacterium | reverse complement strand
GCCGGCTGGTTGTTGTGCGGCGCTCTCACCGGCCGGCTGACACCGGCCGTTCGCCAAGGAAGTCACTTCACCAGGGTAAACTCGCTGCTGTTCAGGACGGCCCACAGGATGTCGCTGTAGGCGTCGGGCGCTCCGACGCGCTCGACGTAGGCGGTCAGGTCTTTCAACTCGGCGGCGGTGGGGCGACGGGAGAGGCCCGTGAGGTAAATCTTCTCGATTGCTTCGGCGGGCTTGCTGTCCCGGCCCACGAGGGCGCGAACCGTGGCCGGGTTGTTGGCGATCGGCGAGTTCATCAGCCGGAGCGCCTGCGGGATGCCGACCTCGTACTCGACCGCGCTGGTCGTGTCGGCCCCGGCCAGGAAGAAGTTCACGAACTGGTCACGAGCGCCGAGCCGCGGCCCCTTCGGGTTCACGCCCTTCGGTCCCTTCGCGTCGGGGCGCAGGTTGCCCGTTACCTGACCGAGCGAATCGAAGAGCTGTTCCGGCGACAACACCTTCACGTTCATGTGGCTGAACAGTTTCGTGTCGTTCTTGTTGTCCGCGGTCGGCTTGCTCGTGCGCTGGTAGGCGTCCGAGAGGCAGATGGCCTTGATGAGGTACTTCAGGTCGTACTCGCCGGTGGTGGCGACGTGCTTGGCGAGGCCGTCCATCAGCTCCGGGTGGCTGGCGACGCTCTCCTCGATCATGTCGTCCACCGGGTTGATGAACCCGCGGCCGAACAGGTGCGCCCAGGTGCGGTTCACCATCGCGCGGGCGAAGTACGGGTTCTCCGGGGCGACCATCCACTTCGCCAGCGCCGGGCGGTACGGGTCGGCGCTGTTCAGCTTGGGCTCTTCCGCGCCGAGGAACTTGGCGCTCACGTTCTTGGCGGCTTCGGGGAAGAAGTCCTTCTGCTTGGTGCGGCCGTTGCCCTCTTGCACGCCGATGGTGGTGTTGTCGCCACCCTTGTTGGCGTTCTTGGGGTTGTCGGCCTTCACCTTCGAGTAGAACGCCGCCATGCCCCAGTACTCGGTCTGCTTCCAGGTCGTGAACGGGTGGTTGTGGCACTGGCAGCACTGAAGCTGGATGCCCAGGAAGTGCTGGGCGGTCGTGTCCGTGAGCTTGTCCACGGAGCGGTTGGCGAGGAAGTAGGTGACCGCGGGGCTGTCCGCCACGGTGCCAGTCGCGGTCACGAGGCTCGTAATGAGCTTATCCCAGCCGGGGTTCTTGTTGAACTGCTCCTCGAACCACTTGTAGAGCGGGTCTTTCAGGACGAACCGGTTGCCGCTTTCTTTCGGGAACAGCTTCGCGGTCCAGATGTCCGCCATGCGGCGGCCGAACCGCGCGTCGGCGAGCAATTCGTCGATGAGTTTCGCGCGCTTGTCCGCGGTCGTGTCGTCGAGGAAGGTCTTGGCCTGGGCCGCGCTGGGGATGACGCCGGCGATGTCGAGGTACGCGCGGCGGAGGAACTCTTCGTCCGAGCACTTCGCCGAAGCCGTGAGCTTGGCGTCGGCGAGCTTGCGGGTGATCTCGGTGTCGATGACCTTCGCGAGCGCGGCGGCGTCCTTCGCTGCGGGCGTGGCAGCGGGCACCACGTTGCGCGGCGCGCGGGGCACGGGCTTGTCTTCCGGCTTCACCGGGTCCGCCGGCGGATCGACCTTCTTCTTGCCTTTCTTCCCGACCTTTTCCTGAGCGTCTATGCCGGTGAAGCCGCCGACCATGACCGCAAGGCCGGCGGTCAGCGCGAACAGAGCCAGGGGACGGAACCGCATGGAAGACCCTCGACGGGTGCGAGCGAGCAATATGGATGCAACCCCCGCCCCACGGCCGGGGTTCCGTTCAGAACACATATCAGAATGCCGCGATTCGGGTAGCGAGACAAGAAAAAGCGGTTAGAATCTGCGTGGACTCATCATATCTCCCGGTCGCGAGGTCTCTTATGCTCGCTCTGTCCCGGTATCGGCGCGGGTTCACGTTGATCGAACTGCTGGTGGTCATTGCCATTATCGCGATCCTGATCGGCCTGCTGTTGCCCGCAGTGCAAAAAGTGCGCGAGGCCGCCGCGCGTATGAGTTGTTCCAACAACCTCAAGCAGATCGGCGTCGCGTGGCACAGCTACCACGACGCCAACGGGCGGTTCCCCACGGCCGGCGACAACGGCCCGGACACCGTCAACTACTGCTGTTCGGCCCAGCCGGGCTTCACCGACAGCCTGAACTGGACGTTCCACATCCTGCCGTTCATCGAACAGGACAACGTGTACCGGCTCATCACGCCCGGCAGCGGGACCAACTGGGGCACGCTCAACACGCAGATCGTGAAGACGTACTACTGCCCCTCGCGCCGGCAGGCCCGGTTGTATCAGGGCGTGGCGAAGTGCGACTACGCCGCGAGCCACGGAACGAACGAGAACGGGGTGGCGCGGCGCTTCAACCTGGGCCGCAAGGTGAACATGACCGCCGACATCCCCGACGGCACATCGAACACCCTCATGGTCGGCGAGTCACGGATTCACAAGGCGTTCATGGAAGGCGGCGGCGGGTGCTGTGGTGACAACGAGAGCGCGTACAACAGCGGTTGGGCCGACGACGTGGTGCGGAACGGGAACGCGCCGCCGACCCCGGACATCACCGACCCGAACATCGCTTCCGGTACGCCGGACGGCTACTTCGGCGGCTCGCACCCGCTAGGGATGAACGCGGTGCTCGCCGACGGCTCCGTGCGCTACATCCGATTCAGCATCAGCCCGACCACCTTCCAGTACCTGACCCGGTGCGAAGACGGGCAGGTCATCAACCCGGACAACTTCTAATGCGCCGCCTCTCCCGCGTCGCCCTGCTGTGCGTTCTCGCGCTCGTCGCGGGATGCGGCGGCGCGCTCGCGACTCCGTCCGGCAAGGTGACGCTCAACGGCGAACCGGTCGCCGACGTGAGCCTCACGTTCCTGCCCGCGGCGAACCCCGACGCGGTCGCGTCGGGCGTGACCGGCGCGGACGGCCTCTACAGGCTCGACTTCGGCACGAAGCGCGGCCTCGCGACCGGGAAGTGTACGGTTCGCATCACGCGCTACACATTGAAAAACGGTAAGCCGCTGCCCGGTGGTGAACAGGGTACGGCACTGAAGAATGACGACAAGAAATCCGTGCGGATCACCTACGTTTTCGAGAAGGACGTGACGGCCGGTGACGCGACGCTCGACTTCGAACTGAATGAAGGGAAGAAGGAGTAGCTGCTACAGCACGAAGAGCGCCTTCGCGTTGCGCGTCGTGTGCTCTTCGATCTCGGCAACGCTGACGCCCTTCACCTGCGCTAGCAGCGCCGTGGTGTGAGCGACGTAGGCCGGCTCGTTTCGCTTGCCGCGAACCGGTTGCGGGGCCAGATACGGGCAGTCGGTTTCGACCAGCAACCGGTCGAGCGGCACTTCCTTCGCCACATCCCGCAGAGTTTGCGCCGTCGGGTACGTCACCATCCCGGCGAACGACATGTACAGCCCCATATCGAGGCACTCGCGCGCGGTCGCGAGGTCGCCGCTGAACGAGTGCATCACGGCCCGGAGCGGCCCCTTCGCGCTGTGCTCGCGAAGCGCCTTCACCACATCGGCCTCGGCGTTGCGGCAGTGGATGGCGAACGGCTTGTTGAGCCGGCGCGACAGCTCGATGTGCCGCGCGAAGTAGTCTTCCTGAAGCGCGAACGGCGCGCGGTCCCAGTACCGGTCGAGTCCGGTTTCGCCAATCGCGACCACACGCGGCTCTCGCTGCGCAAGTTCTACAATCTCATCCCAATCGCCGGGCTTTGCTTCGGCCGCGTGATTGGGCTGAATGCCAACCGCCGCGACCACCAGCGGGTGCGCGTTGGCAATCGCAACCGACGCGCGCGACGATTCGAGGTCGATGCCCAGACACACAACGCGCTCGACCCCGGCCGCCGCAGCGCGAGCAAGCACCGCGGGCAAATCCTTCGCAAAGCGCTCGTCGAACAGGTGCGCGTGGGTGTCGATCAGCATGGGGGTTACTTGGTGGGCGGCTCGAAGAGAGTGGGGTCGATGTGGTCGCGAAACTCGACGGAGATGAACCGATACTCAAGCAGACGACGCTGTCCGATGTAGGCCGTGATTCGGGCGGGCACCATCCCACCGCCGTCCGTCATGCGGTACTCACCGTATTCAAACCGCGCTTCGCCCTCGCCTTTGAACGGCGGCGGAATCGCTCCGCGCATCTCACGGAGCAACTTGGTCTTCATGTCCACGAAGCATTTGGTCGTCGGGGGGCCGGTACCGAGGCGTTCGATTACGAGATCACGCCCGCCATCGGGTCGCGTCTCCACGCCGACGACAGACAGATTCTCGCCCGCCTGCAAAATGGCGTGGGGGTGGTAGAATCTGAGGAACGGTAGGTACTCGGCATCCTCGAACCCACGAGAAGGCCGCACCTCGATTTCGCCTTGCGTGTTCTTCGACCACTCGACGCGCCCGTTGTAGCCGGCAGTCTCTCGCTTCTCGGGTTCGAGTATCCCCTGCATATCCTGTCGCAAGCGTCCCGGCAACGAGAACGTCTCGGTGTACGATACTTCAAACGGGGGCAACCCGCGTTGCCCGGTCGCGACTTCGAGGTCGATGGAATGCTCGTACTTCACCACCCCGCGTTTCCACTTGTCGAGCGCTTCCTGCCCTCCATAGGCGGCGAAAATCTTCTGGTAGGTCTTCTCCGGCGAGTCGTTTGGCGAGAGCGGGCGGCGGAAGAAGTAGCCGTACCCCACGCCGCCCACCGTTGCGACGATGCCGCCCAGCAGGAACAGCCATAGCCATTTCCGACTCGACCGCTTCGCTTCGGGTGGTAGAGGTGGCGGCGCTGGTTGCTCAGGTTGCTCGGACGACATGGGCACTCCTGTCTCACTTCACGCCGAAGGCGCTGGCGGCGAGGTTGGCTTGGGTGGTGAGCGGATCCCACAACACGCCGGCGGCGATCAGGAATGCGGCCAGCGCCACCAGGAACAGCGCCGCGCTCGTTTGCTCGCTCGCCTGCGGCTCGCGGCTTACGGGGGTGGCTGTGGTTTCTGGGTCGTCCAGCAGCATTGCCCGCGCGATCTTCAGGTAGTAGTAAGCGCTCACGGCGGTGTTCACCGCGCCCACGGCCAGCATCGCGTAGAATACGCCGCCAACGTCCGACTGACCGCTCGCGGTCGCGGCGCGGGCGGCTTCGTACACGGCGTTGAACACCTGGAACTTGCCCGCGAAGCCGGCCAGCGGCGGCAGTCCCAATAGGCTCGCGAGGAACAGCGTCATGCATACCGCGGCCAGCGGGTTCCGCTTCACCAGTCCGCGGGCGGCGCTCAGGTCTTCGCTCCCGGTCGCGTTACGCACCAGAGCGACAACGCCGAACGCGCCGAGGTTCATCGCGACATACGCCGCGAGGTAGTACAGCACCGCCCCCGCGCCGCCCTTCGTGATGACCGCGAGGCCCATCAGCATGTAGCCGGCGTGCGCGATCGTGCTGTACGCGAGCAGTCGCTTCAGGTTGGTTTGCGCGAACGCGGCGAGGTTGCCGAACGTGACCGTCAGCATCGTGACCCCCGCGACCCACACGCCGACGTTCGTGGGGACCGCCCAGCCGCCCTCGTGCCCGGCTTGGAGCGAGAGGAGCACGCGCCCGGTCAGGCCGATGGCCCCGGCCTTCGATGCGACCGAGAGGAACCCGGCGACTTCGGCCGCGGCCCCCTCGAACACGTCGGGGCACCAGAACTGGAACGGCACCGCGGCCAGTTTGAAGCCGAGGCCGATCAGCGTGAGGCCCAACCCGGCCATCACCGGCAGGTCGAACCCGCGGGCCGCGATCCCGACGGCCACGTCCTTCAGCGAAGCCGTGCCGAACGTGCCGCTCAGGAGCGTGATCCCGTACAGCATGACGCCGCTGGCCGCGGCCCCGTACACGACGTACTTCAGCGCCGCCTCGCTCCCGGTCTTCTTCCCCTTCAAGAAGCCGGCGAGCGCGTACCCCGGCAGGCTCGCCATTTCGACTGCAATGAACACCATCAACAGGTGCGAGGCGCTCGCCATCAGCATCATGCCGAGCGTGCCGCCGAGGAGCAGCGCGTAGAAGTCCGCGGAATCGTCCTTGTCCGGGATGCCGGTAAGCAGTGTGAGGAGTACCGTGAGCAGCGCCGCGGCCAGCACGATCACGCGCACGAACCCGCCCCAAGCGTCGGAGGTGAGCATCCCGGCGAAGTACGGGCCGGACCATTTTGCACCCGCGACCTGATCGACGGCGGCGAACAGTGCCCCGACCAGCACCGCGACCGCGACCCCGCCGAGGTGCGCGCAGTCGAACCGGGGCACGAGCCGCGCGAGCAGCAGCAGAACGATGCCGGCACACACCGCCAGTTCCGGCAGGAACATGAGCAGGTCGTGTTCCAGTGCCGACTGGAGCTTGAGGGTATCGATGAGTTTGGGGAACATGCGGGATTCCTGGCGAACCCCGGCCGCAAGGCCGGGGGTGGAGCGATAGCCTAGCCGCCGACCCGAGTGATGGGAAGTCGCGTAGAGAGTTTCCCCGCATGCGCCGGTTGTGCCGCGCGCGCCCGTAGCGCCGACAATGTGCAGTTGCGCGGCGCAGAATCCGCGCGGGAAGCCGCGCCCGATGTGGGGTTGTGGGTTAAGTTTGCGACGTGCGGCGGTCGGGGGGGAGGTTGCCTTGACGGCCCCCCCAGACCGGCTATAATTCGCCAAGCATCAACGGATTGATGCACCGACCTTTATGGCTCAGAGGAGCCACGGCACCGTCAAAGCCAACCCCACCCCCACTACGGCGAATCACACCGGCCGCGCCCCACTCCACGATGGGCGCTTCACACCGCCGGTACGCCTGCTCCACCAAAGCACGGGGACCCTGGGACGCACGACAACCGCCGAGGCCGACCGCCGCGATTTCGGATTGGGGATTTGTGATTGGCGATTGGAAAGGCGCGGAAACCACTCCGCCTGCTCCTCAATCCCCAGTCTCAAATCGCCTGTCGTAAATCGAAATAGGTGTACCGTGCCTTCCGACCCGGTGGAGCAGACCAAACAGGTGAAAGCCGCCAGCGACATTGTCGCTGTCGTCGGCTCGTACATTGCCATTCACCCCACCGGCAAGACGTTCAAAGCCCTCTGCCCGTTCCACCAAGACTCCCGCCCGTCCCTCGACATCGACCCCCAGCGCCAGCGGTACAAGTGCTGGTCGTGTGGTGCCCACGGCGACGTGTTCAATTTCGTCATGCACCAGGAGAAGGTCGGGTTCAAGGAGGCACGGGCCATACTCGCAACGAAGGTCGGAATCAAGCTCGACGAGCAGGCCTCGCCCCAGGACCACCACCGGGCGCGGCTGCTCGAAGTCATGCGCTGGGCGCAGGGCAAGTACGGCTACCAGTTGCTCGAAGACGAGACCGGGGCAGAGGCCCGCAAGTACCTCGGCGAGCGGAAGCTCGCGGGGAAGACCATCCGCGACTTCGGCCTCGGGTTCGCCCCGATCAGCGGCGACTGGCTCACCCGACTCGCGACGGCCGAGAAGATTCCCGCTGAGGTGCTCGTCGAGGTCGGCCTGACGGCCGCACGCGACGGGCAGCGCGGCCACTACGACCGGTTCCGCGACCGCGTCATGTTCCCGAT
>SXHE01000144.1 GCA_005773755.1 Planctomycetia bacterium | reverse complement strand
CGGGCCAAGCAGACGGAGCCGGTGAAGCGGTTCGTGGCGCTGAAGCTGATCAAGGCCGGCATGGACTCGAAGCAGGTCCTGGTCCGGTTCGAGGCCGAGCGGCAGGCGCTGGCCCTGATGGACCACCCGAACATCGCCAAAGTGCTCGACGGCGGGCTGCACGACGGCCGCCCGTTCTTCGTGATGGAGTTGGTGAAGGGCGTGCCCATCACCGACTACTGCGATGCCCACAAGCAGACGCCGAAGGCGCGGCTGGACCTGTTCGGGCAGGCGTGTCAGGCGATCCAGCACGCGCACCAGAAGGGGATCATTCACAGCGACATCAAGCCGAGTAACGTGCTGGTCGCCCTGTACGACGACAAGCCGGTGGTGAAGGTGATCGACTTCGGCGTGGCCAAGGCGACCGGCGGCACCCTCACGGAACGCACCCTCGACACCGGGTTCGGCGGGGTCGTCGGCACCCCGCAGTACATGTCGCCGGAACAGGCCACGTTCAACAACCTGGACATCGACACCCGCTCGGACGTGTACGCCCTCGGGGTGCTGCTGTACGAACTGCTGTCCGGCAGTCCGCCGTTCTCCGGGAAGGAGTTGCAGAAGAAGGGGCTGTTGGAAATCCTGCGCGTGGTGCGCGAGGAGGAGCCGCCGCGCCCGAGCACGAAGCTGTCCACGGCCGACGCCCTGCCGTCGCTGAGCGCCAATCGCGGCACCGAGCCGAAGAAGTTGACCGGGCTGCTGCGGAACGAGCTCGACTGGATCGTGATGAAGGCGCTGGAGAAGGACCGCGCCCGCCGGTACGAGACGGCCAACGGGTTCACGGCCGACGTGCAGCGCTACCTGTCCGGCGAGCCGGTACAGGCGCACCCGCCGAGCATGGGCTACCGGATCAAGAAGTTCGTGCGGCGCAACCGCGGGCAGGTGATCGCCGCGAGCTTGGTGCTGTTCGCGCTGCTGGCCGGCGTGATCGGCACCACGTTGGGCTTGTTGGAGGCGCGGCGGCAAACGGAGTTCGCGCGCGGGCAGGAGGCGGAGGCGAAGAAGCAAGAAGGGATCGCCCGCGCGGAGGCCGAAGCGAAGGAAGCGGCGCGGGCCGCGGAGGAGAAGCAGCGGACAGTGGCTCAGGCGAAGGAGAAGGAGGCGAACGACGAGCGGGCGAAGGCGCAAGCGGCGGCGACGGCCGAGAAGTCGGCCCGCCTCAAGGAGGCCGAGGAGCGCGGCTACGCCGAGGCGGTCGCCGATTTCGTCCGCGCCGATTTCTTGGCACTCACCAGCGTCGAAGGGCAAGGGCGCTGGGGCGGCGAGGGGTTGACCCGCAACGCGACGCTGAAGGAACTGCTCGACCGCGCGGGCGAGAAGCTACTGAAGCGCACTGACCTCTCGGAGCGCACCGTCGGCGACCTCGCGTGGATCATCGGCGTGTCGTACCGCAATCTGAGTGAGTACGAGCGCGCCATCAAGTTCCTCGAAGTGACGGCGAACTCGCGCAAGAAGCGGCTCGGCGCGGACGACCCGGACACCCTGGAGGCGCAGAACAGTCTGGCGGTCGCGTACCACCGCTCCGGGCGGGCGGCGGACGCGGTCGCGCTGCACGAAGAAACGCTCAAGCGCCAGCGCGCCAAATTGGAACCGAACCATCGCGCTACGCTGTTGAGCATGTCGAACCTCGCCCACAGTTACCAAGCTGCCGGGCGGTTAGACGAAGCCGTGCCGCTCTTTGAGGAGGCGCTCAAGCTCCAGAAAAGCGCACTGGGGCCGACCGACGCGCACACGCTGCACACCATGAACAATCTCGGCAGCGCGTACCACGCAGCCGGGCGCGCGCGCGACGCGGTGGCGCTCTGGGAACAAACGCTCCCGCTCATGAAAAAGTTCCGCGGACCGGAGCACACTGACACACTCGCGAGCATGAACAACCTCGCCGGCGGGTACTTCGCCGTCGGGCGGGCCGGCGCGGCGGTGCCGCTTCTCGAAGAGACGCTCAAACTGCGGAAAGCGATATTGGAGCCGGACCACCCGGACACGCTCGCCACCATGAGCAACCTCGCGTGGGCCTACCGCGACACCGGGAAACTCGCCCTCGCGCTGCCGCTCTTCGAGGACACGTTCAAGCTGATGCGGGTCAGACCCGGCCCGGACCACCCCGACACGCTCCACAGCATGTACGGCCTCGCGTCGGGCTACCGCGCCGCCGGGAGACAGGACCTCGCGATCCCGCTCTTCGAGGACGCGCTGAAGCGGATGAAGGCCAAACTGCCCGTCAACGACGCCCGCACGCTCGAGTGCATGAACGGCCTCGCGGGGTCTTACCGGGACGCGGGGAAGCTCGATCTCGCGCTGCCGCTGTTCGAGCAGACGGTCGAGCTGATGAAAGGCAAGGTCGGCCCCGACAGCGCCGAAACCCTCAACGTGATGACCGGCGTGGCGGCGAGCTACTGGTCGCTCCAACGGTTCGACAAATCGGTCCCGCTGTTCGAGGAGATTCTCCGGCTTCAGGAGAAGAAACTCGGCCGCGCCGACCCGGGCACGCAGGGGACCGTGGCGAACCTCGGCGTGAACTACAAAGACGCCGGCCGGTTCAAGGAAGCGATCTCGCTGCTGGAAGAGGCGTACAACGGCGGCGTCGCTTGGGCCGGCGAGCCGCTGATGGAAGCCTACGCCCGCGGCGGCAAGCCGGCCGAGGCTGTGACGCTTCAGGAGGCGCTGCTGAAGTCGTCGCGCGAGGCGCTGCCGAAGGAGAGCGCGGCCCTCGCGCGCATACTGGTGAAGTGCGCCATCCTGCGGTTGGAGTTGAAGCAGTACGCCGAAGCCGAGCCGCTGTTGCGCGAGAGCCTCGCCATCGCGCTGAAGGCCGAGACCGACGAGTGGCGCACCTTCGGCACCCAGGCGCTCTTGGGGGCGGCGCTTCTGGGATTGAAGAAGTACGCCGACGCCGAACCGCTGCTGGTGACGGGCTACGAGGGCATGAAGGCCCGCGAGAAGAGCATCCCGCTGCCGCTGGCGGCGCGGCTGCCGGACGCGCTCGACCGGCTGATCGAGCTGTCCACCGCGACGAACAAGCCGGACGAGGGCGAAGAAGTGGCGCGCCGAACGCGCGAAGTACCCGAACATCGCCCCGATGCCGCGCGCGGTGAAGCGCTGACTCGTGCGCCGTGTCGCGATACGATACCGGCATCGTTAGGAGTTCCCGCATGACCGCTGCTGAAATTGCCGCCGTGTTGGAAACCCAATTCGGTCCCGCCGTCACCGGCGCGAAGCCCGACGCGCTCGACCCGTTCGTGACCGTCGAGCCGGCGGAGCTTGTTCGAGTGTGTACTTTCCTGCGCGACGATCCGCGACTCAAGTTCGCGCTGTTGAACGACATCACCGGCGTCGATTACCTCGAACCGGACGCGAAGAAGGCCCCGAAGGCCGGGTTCGAGCCGCACCTCGAAGTGCTGTACCACCTGTCGAGCTTCGCGTTCCCCGGTCGCCGCTTCACGCTGAAGCTCGTGCTGCCGCGCTGGAAGGATGGCGTTGTCGGGGCGCTGCCGGAGGTGCCGAGCGTGGCCGGCGTGTGGAAGACCGCGGACTGGCACGAGCGCGAGGTGTACGACCTGCTGGGGGTGTATTTTGCCGGCCACCCGAACCTCGTGCGCATCCTGCTCAACGACGACTGGACCGGCCACCCGCTCCGCAAGGACTACGAGTTCCCGCTGGAGTACCAGGGCATCCGCTGCCGCTGAGCACCAGCGAAGCCGCCAGCGGCTCACCTCAACAGTTTCCCCACTTCCGCGGTCCACAGCTCGTAACCCTTCGGGGTCATGTGTAGGCCGTCCTTAACGTACAGCTCCGGGTTTGGCTTCCCGTCCGCGCCCAGCATCAGCGGCACCACGTCCACGAACACCAGCCCGTTCTCCTTCTCGCAGAACGCGCGCACGAGCGCGTTCGCCTTCTGTTGCGTCTCGAACTGCTTCCACCGGGCAAGGCTGGGCTTGATCGCGATGAACAGGATGCGGCAGTTCGGGTTGTCTTTCCGCGCCGCCGCGACGAACGCCTTGAAGTCGTCGGCCACCTGCTGCGGCTTGTTCCCCCGGCCCACGTCGTTGTCGCCGGCGTAGAAGACGATGGTGCCCGGCTTGTGCGGGGCGATGATGCGCGGGGCGAAGTGCGTGCTGTCGATGATGACCGAGCCGCCGAACCCGACGTTGACGTGCGCCGCGTTGGGGAACGACTTCTTCACGTCCCAGCCGACGATGCTGGACGAGCCGACGAAGAACACCGCGCCCGGCTTGGGCGGGTTCGCCGTCAGTCGCTTCTCGATGGCCGCGATGCCCTGAGTCCACTTGGCGAACGGATCGACCGGTCGCGGGGGCGGGGCGATTTCGGGCGGCGGGGCGAACAGCAGAACGAGTGCGAGCACGGCAGCGCTCCGGGGTGAGAATAATTGCGACAGCATAACCGACCGGCCGAGCGTGTTCTACCGTTGAGTCGCGCCGCCACGCACCTCAACCCCGCGACCACCATGAGCACCGCCGCTGAACCCGCGCCGGCCACCGAACCCCAACCGCCCGCGGCAATCGGTACGACCGTCCACTTGCCGCGCCGCGCGCTCCTGACAGGCGCGGTGGCCGGCATGATTGCGGGCAAGGCCGCGAGCTGGGTGCAGCCGATGGAGTGGACCCAAAAGGAGCTGCCCGACGGCACCAAGTTCTCCTTCGCTCAGTTCGGCGAAGACCTCGTCGCCAGCGGGCTGCTCTCCGCGATCGGCGTGCAGAAGCCTTCGTACATGGACATCGGGGCATACGAGCCGATCCGGTCGAACAACACCTACCTGTTCCACCGCCGCGGCGGGCGCGGCGTGCTGGTCGAGCCGAACGTCGCCCTCACGCCCAAACTGAAGCGCAAGCGCCCCGGCGACACCGTCCTGACTGCTGGCATCGGCATCACGGACGTAGCTGAGGCCGACTACTACGTCCTCAGCGACGACGAACTGAACACCTTCGAAAAAGACCAGGCCGACCGGCTGACGCGCGAGACGACGACGAAGCTGGTGAAGGTGGTCAAAATGCCGCTGCTGAACATCAACCGGGTGATCGCGGAGCACTTCGGCGGCACGGCCCCGGACTTCCTCTCCATCGACATTGAGGGGCTGGACTTTGCGGTGCTGAGGACGCTCGACTTCACGCGGTTCCGGCCGAAGGTGATCTGCGCCGAGACGATCGTCACCGCGACCATGCGGCACAACCCGGACACGCTCGCGCTGATGGCCGAGAAGGGGTACGAGCTGCGCGGCATGACCCACCCCAACACCCTGTTCGTGGACAAGCGCGCGATGGGCGCGTGACGAGCACGGCGCGGCGCGTTAGGATGCCCTCTCCACGAGGGCGTCCGTTCCATGCCACCCGAAGACCCCACCGTCATCGAGTTCGACGTTCGCACCGACGAGATGCTCGTCAACATGGGGCCGCAGCACCCCAGCACCCACGGCGTGCTGCGTTTGGTGCTGCGAACCGACGGCGAGATCATCTCCGACGTGCAGCCGCACCTGGGCTACTTGCACCGCTGCGCCGAGAAGATCGGCGAGAACGTCACGCCGATCCAGTTCATCCCGTACACGGACCGGATGGACTACCTCGCCGGCATGAACATGAACCTGGGCTTCTCGCTCGCCGTCGAGAAGCTGTGCGCGCTGAAGGTGCCCGAAAAGGCGCAGATCATCCGCGTGCTCATCTGCGAGCTGAACCGGATCGCGTCGCACCTCGTCGGCATGGGCGCATACGGCCTCGACCTCGGCAGCTTCTCGCCGTTCCTGTACGCCTTCCGCGAGCGCGAGCACATCCTCGACCTGTTCGAAGACGTGTGCGGGGCGCGGCTCACCTACAGCTACCTCACCATCGGCGGGGCGCACGACGACCTGCCCGCGGGGTTCACCACGCGGGTGCGCACGTTCCTCGCGTACTTCAAGCCGCGCATCCCCGAATACCACGCGATGCTCACGGACAACCACATCTTCGTCAAGCGCACGGCCGCGATCGGCGTCATGTCGAAGGAGATGGCGCTCGATTACGGCTGCACCGGGCCGATGCTGCGCGGCTCGCTCGACCGCACGAAGGGCGACCCGGATTGGGATCTGCGCAAGACCGAGCCGTACAGCGGGTACGAGCAGTACACCTTCAACGTGCCGCTGCCGCCCTACGACCGCACCCCGCCGGGCGCGGTGATCGGCGACTGCTGGCACCGGTTCTACGTCCGCATGCTCGAAGTGGTGGAGGCCATCAAGATCGTCGAGCAGGCGCTCGACAAGTACGACGCCCTTCAAGCGGAGTGGGAGAAGGTCAGCGCCGAACTGAAGGACGAAGTGACGCGCGACCCGAAGGGGCCGGCGGCGGCGAAGCAAGCCGACCTACTCAAGACCAAGTACGCGCACCGCGTCGAGCCGCCGCGAACGCTCACGCCCGGCGAGTGCTATGTCGAAACGGAGTGCCCGCGCGGGCAGATGGGGTTCCACGTGGTCGGCCGGCCGTCGAAAGAGAACGTGCCGCTGCGGGTCCGCGCCCGGTCGAGCTGCTTCGCGAACCTGAGCGTGACGAACGAGCTGTGCAAGGGCTGCCTGATCGCCGACGTCCCTGCCATCGTCGGCAGCATCGACGTGGTCATGGGGGAGATCGATAGGTAGAGAGTCGACATGCTGATTGGTGTGGTGAACGCAAGACCCCTCACCCGGCCCGCAAAGCCGGGCCGACCTCTCCCCGCAAAGCCGGGGCGAGGTAATACCTTTTGCTTTTCAACAGCTACACGGCGCGCACAGCTTGGGAGGAGCCGAGCGCCTTACCTCGCCCCGGCTTTGCGGGGAGAGGTCGTCGCCGGCTTTGCGGCGGCGGGTGAGGGGGCGTGCGTTCACGCACCCAAACAGCTTGGCACCAGACCATAGCCGGGAGGGAATCGTGAGCAGTGCAACAACACTCCCCCTTTCCGACGACAGCGACTTACCGCCGCTGCCCCACGTTCAGCCTCTGAGCGACGCGGATCGCGATTTGTTCCTTGCGGTGCTGTATAACCCGCCGGAACCGAATGCCGCGCTCCGCAGGCTCATGGCCCCTGAACGCGCCAAGCCCACAACGTAACAGCTACTGGCATGTCGCCGGTTGTCTGGTACTCTCACTGTCGTGACCAATTCACTCGGACAGGAGAACCCCATGAACCGGTTTCTGGCCGCGGCCGTGGTTGCCGCGCTCGTTGCGTCCGTCGCCGGCGCCGACATCCCGCCCCCGCCGCCCCCGAAGGGG
>SXHE01000143.1 GCA_005773755.1 Planctomycetia bacterium | reverse complement strand
GTGCGTGTCGTAGTCCTCCCAGTCCGTGACCGGCGCGCCGGCGACCGCGGCCTTGAACACGTCCGGCTTGCGCAGCACGCCGTTCGCCGCCATGTACCCGCCGAACGACCAGCCGACGATGCCCACGCGGTCGCGGTCCAGTTCGGGGTACTTGTCGCACAGCAACAGCAAGCCCTTCACCTGATCTTCGATGGGGAGGGTGCCGAACTTCTGGTAGACCGCGCGCTCCCACTCGCGCCCACGGCCCGGCGTGCCGCGGTTGTCCACCGCGACCACGATGAAGCCCTGCTCCGCGAGCCACTGCGGGACGAGCCAGCTCCGCATCGCCTGAATCACGTGCAGGTGCTTCGGCCCGCCGTACACGTCGAGGATCACCGGGTACTTCTTCTTCGGGTCGAAGTTCTTCGGCCGCACAACCGCCGTGTAGTAGTCGCCGACCTTCGCCACGGTCATGTTCGGCACAAGCTCCGGTTCCTTCGCGACGGACGGCAACTCGCCGAGCTTCACGCCCTCGCGGTTGTACACGACGCTCTTCGGCATCCCCTTCGTCGTGGTCGAGGTGATGACGAACGGCCCGCCGTACTTGCCGAAGACCGCGGTGTGAACGCCCGTTTCGTTCGTCAGCACCTCGTCGTTCTCGGAGCCGGGGTTCACGTTCAAGCTGCGGGTCTTGTGCCGGTAGACGTGCTGCTGCGTCGGGTCCGCGCCGCCGGCGTACACGATGAACGTGTCGAACCGCGTCGAGTACACGCTCAGCACCTTTTCGGGCCGGTTCTTCGCGGGAACGAGCACGTCCTGAATCACGCCCTCCGCATTGCGAAGCTGAATCTCGCTGTCGCCGTCCTTGTCCGCGCCCAGCCACACGAACCCGCCGAGCGCGCTGTTGTACTTCGGCACTTCCGGCGACAGGTTGATCCACGCCGCGTCCTTCTCTTCGAGCAGTTTCTTCGTCTGACCGGTCTTGATGTCCGCGGCGAGCAACAGCAGTTTCTGCTGCTTGCGGTCCTGCACCTGCAGCGTGAGCGGGTAGTATTCCTCCCAGCGCACGGCCGCCAGGTACTCGTACTCCTTCCGGTCCCACTCCAGCCACTTCGTCTCACCGCCTTCGACGGGCACGACGCCGAGGCGGACGACGACGTTCTTCTTGCCGGGCCGCGGGTAGAACTGCTCCGCGGGCTTCTGGTCGGGCTTCAGCGGGTCGGCCACGAACCACGTCTCCACGCCGGTGTGGTCGGCCTCCTCGTAGGCAATGTGCTTGCCGTCCGGTGACCACCAGTAGCCGGTGAACCGGCCCATCTCCTCCTGCGCCACGAACTCCGCCAGGCCGTGCGTCTTGGTGATGGTGCCGCCCTTCGTGACCGCGCTCTCCGTGTTCGCGGTCACGTCGAGAACGTACACGTCGAACCCGCGAACGTAGGCCACTTTCTTGCCGTCCGGACTCCACTTCGGATCGACGACCGCGCCGCCGGCCCCGGTCTTCAGTTCCGTGACCTTGCCCGTCGCGCGCTCGAACACGAATAACTTGCCGGACAGCGGCAGCAGCACGTTCTTGCCCGTGGTGTCGAAGTGGAAGTCCGCGAACCCGCCGGCCGAGAGCCGCATCCGCTCGCGGCGGGCCTTCTCCTCCGCGGTCAGGTTCTCCTCGCCGCCCTTGAGCAGCGTCGCGGGAGAGAGAATTTCCTTCGATTGGCCGGTAGCGCAATCGAACTCGAACAGTTTCAGCGTCGGCTTGTCGGCTTCCGCGCGAAGGAACAGCACCGTCTTGCCGTCGGGCGCGGGTTTGGGGTTCTGCGGCCGACCGAGCATGAACCGCCGGGTCTCGGCGAACTGTTTGAGGAACGACGTGTCCACGGGCTTCGGGGTGTGGGGTTCGGCCGCCGGCGCAAGGGCGGCGCACAGGGACAGCAGCGCGAGCGCGAGGGGAGTGGTTTTCATGGACGACAGGATAACACAGGACGTGACGAGCGCGCAGGGGCGTTTCACGCCCACAGAGGCGCGTACCAACACCAGAAACGTTTAGCGACAACCCCGAAGGGGTTGGGGCCAACACGTTACTTGAACACCTTGCACTTCGGAAGCGCTTTGCGGAACTCGGCGACGCCTGCGGCCGTGACCTTCGTGCCGAAGACGTTGAGGCCGGTGAGTTGCTTCAGTTGGGCCAGTTCCTTCAACCCGGCGTCGGTCACGGCCGTGTCCGCGACGCTGAGCGTCGTGAGCGCTTTGAAGTCGGCGAAGTCCTTCAACCCGGCGTCCTTGAGTTGTGTGCTGGTGAGGTCGAGCCGGGCGAGGTGCTTGAGTCCGGTCAGGTGCTTGACCCCGGCGGCCGTGACCTTCGTGCCGAGCAGGTCGAGGCGGGCGAGCGCCTTCAGGTCGGCGAGGTGCTTCAACCCGTCGTCCGTGACCTTCGAGACGCCGAGGTCGAGCACGACGAGCTGTTTCAGTTCGCAGAGTTCCTTCGCGCCGTCGTCCGTCACCGCGCAGCCGCGCAGGTCGAACACGAACGGCGCGTCGGGGTGCGGCAGCCCCTTCAACATTCCGTCCTTCCACGCTTTCGCGCGGAACTCCGGCAGCCAGCCGGCTTTCGGCGCGACGGTCGCGGCGCGGAAGGCGAGGTTCCCGTAGTCGTCGAACTCGCACCAGCCCACTTCGACGCCGGCCTTCTCCCACACCGCGACCAACTCTTTAGGCAGCGGCTTGGGCACCTCGGCCTTCGGCGGCTCGACGGCCGGAGTTGCCGTGGTGGAACCGAGCAGCGCGCAGGCGACGAGCAGGAACCGGGCGGAGCGCGGCATGGCGAACCCTCGTGGCGAGAAACGGGCACCACACTTGTATCGCGCGCGCGGCGCGCCCACAAACGAAAACACGGACGGCTTTCGCCGCCCGTGTCGTTGTGTTGCGTTCGCGCCGCGGCTCAGTCGCCGGGGTTAATCATCTTGCCGAGGTTCTCGCCGGTGATCTTGCCGGTGATGGTGACGTTCTTCTTCTTGGTGGCGACCTTGAGGGTCTTGACCACGTCGGTCAGCGGCTTGGCCTTCGCGTCGGCCGCGGCCAGGATCGGCACCAGCGCCTTGATGTTGTCGATGGCCTTCGCGAGGCCGGCGTCCATGTCGGTGGCCGCGTCGTCGTCGGCCATGCCGAACACGACTTCCAGGCCGATGTCGCCCGTGATCTTCATCACGAGGGTGAGCGTGTCGGTCTTCGGCAGCACCTTCTCGACCCCGGCGAGGCCGAGCGTGTCGCTGATCTGGGCCGGAATCTTCACGTTCTCGAACTTGCCCTTCACCAGCGACACCGCGAACAGCGACGCCTTCTCGTCCATCGTCTTGACGAGGTCGGTCAGTTCCTTCTTGATCGGCGCGGCCTTGTTCGCGGTCTTCTGCTTGAGCGCTTCGGCGACCAGCTTCTTATCGGTGCCGGCCACGACGGTCGTGTCGTCCACGACGGTCCCGTAGACCGGGTTGCCCTGGTCGGGTTGGAACTTGAACATGGTTGCCGCGCCGTCCTTGATCATGCTGAACTTGTCGCCGTCCTTCTTGCTGGCGGCTTC
>SXHE01000142.1 GCA_005773755.1 Planctomycetia bacterium | reverse complement strand
GGCGCGGGGTGCTTCGTCCTCATCCTGATTGTGGGCGGGATCGTGGCGTACTCGAACCGCGCCGACATCGAGAAGTGGTGGGACAAGCAGCAGATCGGCAAGCAGAACGCACCCGCCGTTAAGAACCAGCGGCAACAGGAGCAGGACAAGTATGGCGTGTACGTCGGCGGCGGGTACGACGAGGTGATCGTCGGGCGCATGTCGGTGATCCTCGACACGCCGACCCCGAACCTGAGCGGCTGGGGCCTGGACAACACGAAGAAGGTGCGCGACCGGAACCCGACCTTCCGCATGGTGCTCGGCCCGTTCGACACGGCCGACGAGGCGCGGCGGGCGTACGACGCGAACAAGATCGCCGGCACCGAGTACGACCGGCCCAACGGCGGGGCCACCGTCGCCCGCTTCCGGTTCGACAACAAAGAGCACATGATCGACAACGCCACCCGCGTGTTGCGCTGAAATGCGCGCGACCGCCGTGGCCGCTCACGGCCGCAGGTCTTTGATCCCGTTCTTGAGGCCGTACACGCGGGCGACTTCCGCATCCGTCAGCGCGCGGTCGAACACGGCGAGATCGTCCTGGTAGCCGACGTAAGCGGCACCGAGAACCAGCAGCACCTTCGCCGGGTCCCACTCGAACCGCAGGTCCCACTTCTCGACGCTCCCTTGCCGTTTGCCGTTGATGAACAGTTTGCCGCGCGGGGCCTTCGTCTTGTCGTTGAGGTTCTCGACCGTGAATGCCACGTGCGTCCATTTGTCGCGTGCGAATGGAGCCTTCTCCACCTGCACCATCGGCCGCTTCTCGAACGGGATGTCGCCCCACGGCACGCCCTTCGGGTTCCAGATGGGGTACAGCGGGCGGATCGCGTACCGGAAGTAGCGCGGCGTCTCGTCTTTCGACCACTCGCAGAAGATGTAGCCCTTCTTGTGGTCGTCGCCGACGATCTGGAGCGGGTCGCAGTAGCCCGGCTCCAGGTCTTTGTCGGGGCTGATCCGCAGCCACGCGGACACGGTGCAACTCCAACTCTTGGCGTTGTAGCCGAGTACGTCTTTGTCCTTGAACGCCGGCCGCGTGTTGCCCTTCTTGGGGAAGAACAGCGCGCCGCCGAACTTGCCCTCGTTGGCGACGACCTTCGCTTCCTCGTTCGGCTTCGCGCGCACCAGCTCCTTGCCGCCCTGAAGGTAGCACGTCTTGTCGCCGCGAGAGAAGTCCGCGTCGAGGCCGGTGTCGAACGAGGCGTGCAGCGTGAGCGACTTCGTGAGCGCCGCGAGTTCGACCTTCTCGTCGGCGCGCGCGGGCGCACACATAATGGCGACGACAACGAGCGCGAGAAGAGGGGGTAATCGCATTGGAGTGCAACGAAGGAGGTTTAGCGGCATCGCCAAAGGCGACGCGGCGCGTCAGGCCATAATCTCGTGGATCGGTTTACCGCCGTGGGCGATGCCGAACGGCCGGTTGGTCTTGTCCGGCACCATCGATTCGGGGTCGATGCCGAGGCACTGGTAGATGGTCGCGCAGATGTCCGCGGTGCTCACGGGCCGGTCCTTCACGTACGCGGCCTGCGCGTCGGACGCGCCGCATACCGACCCGCCCTTGATCCCGGCCCCGGCGAACACCACCGAGTAGCAGTGCGTCCAGTGGTCGCGACCCGCGTTGGCGTTGATCTTCGGCGTGCGTCCCATCTCGCTCATCACCACCAGGAGCGTGTCGTCGAGCAACCCGCGGTCCGTCAAGTCTTCGAGCAGCGCGGTGAACGTCTGGTCGAAGTGCGGCAGCTTGTTCTGCTTCATGATGCTGAAGTTCTTGGTGTGCGTGTCCCAGGCGTCGTAGTCGATCTGGACGCGATCCCAGAACAGGTCCCAGGTCACGTTCACGAACCGCACGCCCTCTTCGATGAGCTTGCGGCCGATCAGGGTGCTCTGGCCGAACAGCGTGCGGCCGTAGCGGTCGAGCAACCGCGGGTCTTCCTTCGACAGGTCGAAACACGCCTTCATCTTGGACGCAGTCAGCAACCCGAAGGCGCGCTGCTGGGCGCGGTCGTAGCCGCTGATGGTGCCGTCGGTTTCGAGCTTCCGCGCCCGGTCGTCGATCTGTTGCAGGAGCGAGCGGCGGTCGTTGAGCCGGTCGATGGTCAGGTCGGAGGTGAACGCGGTGTTGGGCAGCGTCGGCGCGCCGCGCACCACGGACGGGGTGCCCGGCAGCGGCTTCTCGCCCTTGTCGGCATAGGGCGCGCACTCGCTGATAAGCGGGTCGTACTTGCGGCCGAGCAACCCGGCATACGGCCCGGAGCGGCGGAAGGCCTGGCCCCAGCCGAGCCAGCACGGGAGGTACATGTAATCGGGCAGTTCACCGCGCCCGGCCCGCAGGTACTCGCACACGCTCCCCATGCTGGGCGGGTCCGTGTCGCGCGGGTGCTGGTCCGGCATCAGCCCTTCGAACCCGGTGTAGCTGGGCAGGCAGTTGTGGCACCCGGCCTTGTGGTTCACCGAGCGCACGATGGCGGCCTTGTGCATCAACTTGGACGTGCGCGGCAGGTGCTCGGTGATCTGCACGCCCGTCGCGGTGGTGCTGATGGGCTTGAACTCGCCGCGCACTTCGGCCGGGGCGTCGGGCTTCAAGTCCCACATGTCCTGCGTCGGCGCGCCGCCGAGCAGGTACAGCAGCATGACGTTCTTGGCCTTACCGGGTCGCGCCGCCGTCGGCTTCCGCGCTTCCGCGGCGAGCAGGTTCGGCAGTGTGAAGTTGCTTCCCAGGAGCGTGAGCGCGCCGGCCGCGAGCGTCTCGCGCCGGGTGACGCCGTCGCAGGTGCGCCGCGGGCTGCCGAGCATCGTGAGCATGGGAGCGCTCCGGGGAGGGTCGGACGCCGTGCCGGTGAGAATCTCGAATGTACGCCGGGCGCGCGGCGGGTGCAATCGTATTCGGCGCGCCGCCAAACGAAAACAGGGGGCTTACGCCCCCGCTCGCCCGACACAGGGGGCTTACGCCCCCCGCTCAGTTCGTACTCACTCCAGCAGCAGGGTCGGCTCCCAGCCGACGCGCTCGGCGTTGGCCTTCAGCTTTTCCAGTGCGCGGTTTTGAATCTGGCGGACGCGCTCCTTCGAAATACGGAGCAGGTGGCCGATCTGACGCAGGCTGTGGGTGCCGTTGCCGGTCAGTCCGAAGCGCAGGTCGAGCACCTTGCGCTCGCGGGGGCGAAGGTTTTCCATCAGGAAGCCGAGGGCTTCCTGGCGCTCGTTGTTCTCCTGCATCACCAGCGTGCCGGTGTCCGGCATGGCCTCGGTCAGCTTGAAGTCGCTGTCGTCGTCGAGGACGGCGTTGAGGCTGACGGGGGTGCGGGTGGCGGTCTGGAGGTGCGTCAGGTGCTCGAGCGAGCTGCCGGTGCGGTGGGCCAGCTCTTGCGGGCTGGGCAGGTGCTTGCCGCCGTGGGCCAGCGCTTCGCTTTCCTGTTGCAAGAGGCCCAGCTCTTGCAGGTGGTGCGGCGAGAGGCTCACGAGGTGGCTCTGGCGAGCGACCGCGATCTGGAGGGTCTGGCGGATCCACCACGTCGCGTAGGTGGCGAGGCGGGTGCCGTGGCTCACGTCGAACCGGTCGATGGCCTGCATCAGGCCGCAGACGGCTTCTTGGAGCAGGTCGGAGTAGGCGAGGCTGTGGTGGCGGAACCGCTTGGCGACGTGGGCCGCGAGGCGGATGTTGGCGCTGGCGAGCCGGTGCTTGTAGTGGACGTAGCGGTCGCGCAGGCGCTTGACGGCGATCACGTCGCACCGGGCGTCGGTGCAGTGCTCGCGGATGAACTGCGCCATCGGCCAGGGCTCGAGCGGCGGGCGCACGGCCCGCAGCTCGGTCGGGTAGTGGCGGAGCAGCACGCGAACGAGCTCGCTCTTGCAGTCCCAGAAGCTGGTGAGTAGCTCCCGTTCTTCTTCGGGCGTGAGGAGATCCGAGGAGAACGTCGTGACCGACGTGTCTTCGACTTTGGCGGATTGCCCGGATCGCTTACGCCTGGCGGTCTTCATGGTGGCCGTTTCCTGTTACGCGCGGATGAGGTTCGTGGAGGGTTACCGGGTACGAACCAGGAACTTACTTAAACGGGACGCCCGAGGTGGCACCGCCTCACAAACTTCGGTGAGGGAAAAAAAATCCCCGACCCGACCGAGGAGTCTTGGCGAGTCAACGGTGTTGGCCGCCGGCGGACTACCTGTTGCGAGTGTGCGTTCAGGTGTAAGTCGGCCGGGTGCGGTCGTTTCCGTCGAGCGAGACGATCCCAGTCGAGCCGGCGGTTGCACGGCTCGCGTCGCGTTGTGTTCCCGGGGTGTACCCCCATTAATCAGCCCGATTGTAGGCGATAATTCGCCGTCGATCAAGCGGCAAGAAAACTAAAATCGGATTTTTCTCCTCCGGTTCTCCACCCATTTTCCAATCTCGCATCATTCTCGTGGGACCGAAAACTCCCAATTTATCCTGTCGCCTTCATTTTTCCCAACTAGCCTGACCGAATCGGGCCGCGCGTTCGGCGAAACTTATGCTCTCGGTACGGCCCGGCTAACCGTTGTGTTGTAGACTCCACCCGTTGTACCCGGCGCGCTCCGAACCGGGACCGGTAGCAGCAGGCGTTCCGTTCATGAACGTGTCCCGGTACAAGTGCTCGGTCCTCGCGATCGACGACGAACCGGGCGTGCTCGCGGTGCTCGCCGCGCAGCTCGCTTGCGATTTCGAGGTCGTCACCGCGACCACCGCCGGCCAGGGGCGCGCGACCCTCGCCCAGCGGTCCTTCGACATCGTGATCTCCGACCTGCGGTTGCCCGACGAGAGCGGGCTCCAGCTCCTCGACTGGGTGCGCCGCACGGTTCCGCGCACCGCCCGCGTGCTCCTCACCGGGGCCGCCCGGATGGAAGACGCCGCCGACGCCATCAACCACAGTCAGGTTCACCGGCTCGTGCTCAAGCCGTGGCGGTCCGAAGACCTGCTCCAAACCCTTCGCTCCATCTCGCGTGGCCTCTTGCTCGAGCGCAGTCACGAGCAGCTCCTCGACGAACTGCGGAAGCTGAACCTGGAACTCGAACAGCGGGTTCACACGCGCACGCTCCAACTGGAGCAGGCGCTGTTGCAGCTCCAACAGAAGAACCAGCTCCTGGAAAAGATGGCCGCGACGGACCCGCTGACGGGGTTGCCGAACCGCCGCGCCATCGACCGCATCGCCCGCACCGAGCTTCAGCGCCGCACCCGCATCCCGACCCCGATCGCGATCGTGGTGATCGACGCCGACCACTTCGGGCAGGTGAACCGCACCTACTCGCTGACGGCCGGCGATCAGGTACTGGTGTCGCTGGCGGGAGTCATGCAGGCGTCGATCCGCGCGTCCGACTCGCTGGGCCGTATCGGCGGCGAAGAGTTCCTGGTGGTCGCGCCGGGCACCGACCTCGCCGGCGCGGAAGTACTGGCCGAGCGGTTGCGCGCGAACGTCGAGGCCAGTCAGGTCGTGTACAAGGAGCGGCTGAGTACGGAATCCGGTGTGCCGGAGTTCAAGGAACACACGATCAAGATGACGATCAGCCTGGGCGTGGCGATCGCCGACGCGAGCGCGCCGACCAGCTACGAGCAGCTGCGCGAAATCGCGGCGGAGGCGGAAAAGGAAGCGAAGGGCACGGGCCGCAACAAGACGGTGATCCGCACGATCGCCGCCCCGCCCCCCGGTGCGACCGGCGGCGGCTGAACTCGAATGGCGCGCCCGGTGGCCAGCGACACATCCCGTCACCGACACTCCCGACACTCATCTCGGCGTCCGGACGTTGCCCGCGCCACTGGCACGGGGTCAACTTGTGACCCGTTCCGCTATAACGTCTCCCATCACGACCTCTCACTACGGGCGGGCTATGTCCACGAACTTCTTCAGCATGGCGGGCAAGGTGGCGGTGGTCACGGGCGGGGGCCAGGGCATCGGCGAGGCGGTCTGTCGCCGGCTCGCGGGCGCGGGCGCGAAGGTGGGCGTGTTCGACATGAACGCCGACAGCGCCACCCGCGTCGCGAACGACATCGGTGGCGTGCCGCTCGTCGGCGACCTGACGAAAGAGGCCGACCTGGACCGCGTGTTCGGCGAGATCGCGCAGACGGCCGGGCCGGTGGACGTGCTCGTGAACAACGCCGGGGTCGCCAGCCGCAAGGGGCGCGACGTGCCCATCTGGGAGAGCGTGCGCGAGGACTGGGAGTTCGTGATGGGCATCAACGTGACCGGCCTCGTGCTGTGCTGCAAGGCCGTGCTGCCGTCCATGATCGAGCGCAAGTACGGCCGCATCGTGAACATCGCCAGCATCGCGGGCAAGGAAGGCAACCCGAAGATGGCCCCGTACTCGGCGAGCAAGGCCGCGGTCATCGCGCTCACGAAGTCGCTGTCAAAGGAACTGGTGGGCAAGGGCGACATCTGTGTGAACAGCGTGGCCCCGGCGGTGATCCAGACGCCGATTCTCGACCAGCTCGACGCGGCCCAGATCAACATGATGCTGAGCAAGATCCCGCTCGGCCGGACCGGGAAGCCGGACGAGGTCGCGGCGCTGGTTCACTTCCTGAGCAGCGCCGATTGCAGTTTCACAACGGGCTTCTGCTTTGACATCAGCGGCGGCCGCGCGACGTATTGAAAGGTTGCCATGCGCACCGTGACCTACGGCGGGGCGTGCAGCCTCGACCTGTTCATCGCCCGGCCGGACGGCGCGGTCGATTGGCTGGTCTGGAGCGACGACGCCAACGCTATCATGGGCGCGTACTGGCCCACCATCGACACGATCCTCATGGGCCGCAAGACCTACGAGGTCGCGTCGATGGGCGGCGCGGGCGCGGGCGAAACCAACGGTATCACGACCTACGTGTTCTCGCGCACGTTGAAGCACGCGCCGGGCGCGACGATCGTTCCGGAAGACGCCGGCGGGTTCGTTCGCGCGCTGAAAGAGAAACCGGGGAAAGGCATCTGCTTGATGGGCGGGGGCGAACTGGCGCGGGCGCTCTTCGAGGCCGACGTGATCGACGAAGTGGGCGTGAACGTCCACCCCGTCCTGCTGGGCGCGGGTATCCCACTGGTGCCGGGCTTGGCGCGGCCGATCGACCTGAAACTGGTCTCCGCGAAGCCCATCCGCGGCGGCTGCGTCTACATGCAGTACCGCGTGGCGCGGTGACGTGGGTAATGTAGGTCGCGGTCGAGCGAGGCTTTGCGAGCGAGGCCCGACTGCCAGAACGCTGAGCGCGTCCCGCTTGCGGACCGCCTTCGGCAGATGCGCGAAGGTGGTTGGCAGTCGGGCCTCGCTCGCAAAGCCTCGCTCGACCGCGACCTACAAGCGCGTTACTTGCCGCAGTTGCAGGACGAGCCACCGGTCGAGCGACAGCCGCTCGCGGCGGTCAGCGACAGGGTGGCAATGACGAGGGCGAGGATGAGCTTGCGCATGGGAGTGTCCTTCCGTGGACAGGTTGGGATGGTAGGTCGGCCGTCGTTGGCCGTACTCCTCGTTTGGGAGCGAGGGGAGTATCGGACCCGTATCGGCACGCGCATCAAGTGAACTCGCGCGGCGCGGGCACGGGAGAGGCCCGCGGAGACGGTGAGACGGGATAACGAAGCTGTAGCGGTTCTGACGGAGCCGGCCGATGCATTTCCTGTTGTTTTACGACGTGGTGCCGGATTACGCGGAGCGCCGCGTGCCGCTGCGCGCCGCACACCTGGCGCACGCGCGGGCCGCGGTCGCGCGCGGCGAGCTGGTGCTCGGCGGCGCGCTGGCCGACCCCGTCGATGGCGCGGTGCTGCTGTTCCGGTGCGATTCGGCGGAGGTGGTGGAAGCGTTCGTCGCCGCCGACCCGTATGTGGCCGCCGGCCTCGTGACGGGCTGGCGGGTCAGGAAGTGGACGACCGTTGTGGGCGAGGGCTTCAATGCCCAATGACCCACCTATGACCAAGGAATGACGAAGGAAGACGACCATTCCCGGCCCTGTTCCTTCGTCATTTGGTCTTTGGCCTTCGTCATTCCTTGGTCATTGGTGGGTCATTGATCATTGGTCATTCCGTCAGCCCCACGTCACAAGGCCCGTCTCGAACAGGTGCGGCAGGTTGACGTGCTTGGGCAGCACGCGGACGCTGAACCCGAACTGGCCGCTGGACCGGCACGGCAGCGCGCCGGTGAACGCGGTGCCGTCGCCGGTGGTGTCGCCGTTCGCGGACAGGGCCAGCGCGCTCGGCTCGGCCAGGTCGCCCAGCGCGTCGAGCACGCCGTGGCACAGTTGCACTTCCACTTCGTCCGGCTTGAACGGCCCCAGGTGGACGCGCACCTTCACCGGGAAGTTCGAGCCGACGCGCATCAGTTCGCTCGTCGGCGCGTCCACCGCGGTCACGCGCACCTGGTGCCAGTCGGCCGTCACCCGCCGCCGCCAGCCGGCCAGCTCCTTCGCGCCCCGGAGCGCGTCGGCCGTGAGCTTCGCGGCCCGCCGCGCGCTGGGCACGTAGCACCGTTCCGCGTACTGCTCCACCATGCGGTTGGTGTTGAACACCGGCACCAGCGTCATGATCGACCGCTTCATCCGGCGGATCCACTCGCGCGGCAGCCCGCCCGCGTCCCGCTTGTAGAACGTCGGCGCGATGTCCTGTTCGATCAGGTCGAGGAGCGCGCGGCTCTCGACCTCGTCCTGGTACGCGAGGTCCGTGTACTCTTCGCCCGCGCCGATGGCCCAGCCGTTGTCGCCGTCGTACCCTTCGACCCACCAGCCGTCGAGGATGGACAGGTTCAACCCGCCGTTGCCGCAGATCTTCATGCCGCTGGTGCCGCTGGCCTCGAGCGGGCGGCGCGGGTTGTTGAGCCACACGTCGCACCCCTGCACCAGGTAGCGCGCGCCGTTCATGTCGTAGTCCTCGCTGCACCCGACCCGCTTGCGCCGGTCCGGCTTGCGGGACTGCTGGACGACGCGCTGGATCAGTTCCTTGCCGCCGCGGTCCTGCGGGTGGGCTTTCCCGGCGAAGATGAACTGGACCGGCCGGTCCTTGTTGTTCAGCATCGCCACGATGCGCTCGAAGTTGCGGAACACGAGGTCGCCGCGCTTGTAGGTGGCGAACCGGCGCGCGAACCCGATGGTGAGCGCGTCCGGGTCGAGCACCTCGTCGGCCCCGTCCACCTCTGCGGGCGGCGACCCGCGGCGCTTGAGCTGCGCCTTGAGCCGCGCGCGGGCCATCGCGACCAGCCGCTCGCGGCTCCGCTCGTGCGTGCGCCACAGCTCGCCGTCGGGGATCTGCTCGACGCGCTTCCAGATGGCGAAGTCCGTGGGCCGGTCCTCCCACTGGATGCCCAGGTAGCGGTCGTAGAGCTGGGCCATTTCCGGCGCGAGCCAGCTCTGCGTGTGAACCCCGTTGGTGATGCTCGTGATCGGCACCTCCGAGGCCGGCAGTTCGGGCCACAGGTCCTTCCACATTTTCCGCGACACGCTGCCGTGCAACTTGCTCACGCCGTTGGAGACGTTGGCGAGCTTCAGCGCCAGCACGGTCATGCTGAACAGTTCGGCCTCGTTGGTGGGCTGGTGCCGGCCGAGCGCGGCCATCGCGCTCCGGTCCACGCCCAACTTCGCCATGTACTCGCCCAGGTACTGCTCCATCATGTGCATCGGGAAGGCGTCGTTGCCGGCGGGCACGGGCGTGTGCGTGGTGAAGCACGTCCCGGCTTTCACCGCCTCGAGCGCGGTGGCGAAGTCGAGCTTCTGCTCCTCGATCAGCAGCCGGATGCGCTCCAGCCCGGTGAACGCGGCGTGCCCCTCGTTCATGTGGCACACGGTCGGCATCCGACCCAGCGCCTTCAGCGCGCGGATGCCGCCGATGCCGAGGATGATCTCCTGCTGGATGCGGGTGTGCAGGTCGCCACCGTACAACTGCGACGAGATGGCGCGGTCCGCGGGCGCGTTCTGCGGGATGTTCGCGTCGAGCAGGAACAGCGGCACGCGGCCCACCTGCACGCGCCACACGCGCAGGGCCAGCTCGCGCCCCGGCAGCGGCACGGTCACGACGATCGGCCGGCCGTTGGCGTCCAGTTCGGGCACCAGCGGCAGTGTGAAGAAGTCGTTCTCCGGGTAGCGCTCCTGCTGCCACCCGTCCACGTTCAGGTACTGGCGGAAGTACCCCTCGCGGTACATCAGGGTGATGCCGACGAGCGGGATACCCAGGTCGCTGGCGCTCTTGAGGTGGTCGCCGGCCAGCACGCCCAGACCGCCGGAGTAAACGGGCACGCTCTCGTGGATGCCGAACTCGGCGGAGAAGTACGCGATCCGCTCCTGCGCTTCGGTTGTGAAGGTTTCTTGAAACCACGTCGGCGCTTTGAGGTAGTGATCGAGTGCCGCGGCCACGCGATCCATGTGCGCGAGGAACCCGTCGTCCTCCACGAGTTGCTCGTACCGGACCTGATCGGTCGCGCCCAGCAGCCGGATCGGGCTGTGATCGAGCGCCTCGAACAGGTCCGGGTTGATGCGGCGGAACAGCGCGACCGCGTCGGCGTTCCAGCACCACCACAGGTTGTACGCGAGCGTTTGGAGCGGCTTGAGCCGGTCGGGCAGGCACGGCAGCACGGTGAACGGACGGACGGAACGACCGGGCATTCGGGCATCCTCTGCCGAGTGGGAATGACGGGGCAGCGAGAGAGGCAACAGCCGCCCGGAACGGGGCTAATCTAGGCAAACGGGGCGGGATTTTCAATTCGAGGTCCGCGGTTCGCGGCGTGGCCGAAAAGTGCAACCGCGGCGCGAAATCCTTGACCATTAATGCATACACGGGCAGAAATCCGGCGCGAGCGCTCTTGGCGCGGCGGATGTCGCGGGTACGATGCCGGTGGAAATGCGAATGCTTCCCTCACCTCTCAGGAAGTCGCCATGTTCCGCCGCGCCCTGTCTCGGATCGCTCGACTGCTGAACCGGGGCGATTGCCCCCCCTCAAACACGCGCTAGAATGTCTACTGGCCCTGTGCTGAGTGCGAAACTGTCGCTGGAACCGCTCGACCGCCGCGACCTGCTCTCAGTGTACACCTGGACTGGTATGGTCGATACGGACGCGACGAACATGAGCAACTGGTCGGTGATGCAGGAGATGGTCCCCGGCCAACCGCCGCCACCTCCTCCCGACTTGCCAGACGGCGACAACGAACTGATCTTCAACGGCATGGCGTTCAACTCGCGCGACTGCGACGGGTTGACCTCGGCCACCGACTCGTTCGCAATAGTCCGCATCCAGAGCGGATACAACGGCACGGTGGCCCTCGGCGAAGCGCTGACGTTCGGCGTGTTCGACCTCGCCAGCGGCGCGATCGCACAACCGACCAGCGGCACCGACCTGAACATCACCGGCGCGTTCACCTGGACCGGCGGCACACTGAACAATACGCCGAGCGCCGCAACGGTGAACATGTACGGCGGGGGAAGCATCGTTCTTCCCGGTGTGGGCAACACGATCACTACAGGCAGCACGCTGAACTTCGCCAGCCTCGGCGGTCCGGTGCAGACGACCATTACCGGTGCGGGCGACCTTCTCTTGAACGGCACGAACGCCGATGCCATCTTCGTCCGCGCGGATGCAAACGTCGTGAAGCCGGTCCAAGTCGGTTCGGTAGGTGCGGTCAAGGGCGTCAACAGCACGACGCAAAAGCTCACCATCGAGCCGAACGCCTTCTGGGGTTACACAGGAAGCGGTACAGACAAACTGGAACTGCAAGTCGTCAACAACGGCGGGAAGTTCTTCCTAAGCGGCCAAGTCACGATGCAATTGACCGGGGGCGGCCTGAACAACCCGGCCTACGATCAAGGCACCGCGAACAACAACTCCGCGCAGTTGGAGATCATGAACGGTTGCAACCTCGATGTCAGCGCGGCCCCGAAGGGGGTATCGGTTCGCGGGGGCAACGTCACGTTGACCGGTAACCCCAACCTCCCCAAAGCTTCTCAGGTTGCTCTGATCACCGGTAAGTACACCATGAGTGGTGGCGTGATCGGGTTCATCACGCCGACCCAGGCGACCGACGGGTTGATCTGGGGCACCTTCCAAGTTATCGGCGACGTGCTGTGGAGCGGTGGTGTGTACGCTCCGGGCCTCGACTGCGAGCCGACACGCCCGAAATCTTCCAACAACTGGGTCGTCGCCGGTACGATGACGATCGACGCCTCCGGTGCGTCCAAGCCGACCATCGTCCCCGTCCCGCAATTCCTCCCCCCCGGTCAACAACCGGTCGGGACGTGGACTGTGATTCAAACCGAGGGCCCGAACTCCCAGATTCAAGGAGACAACCCGGAGCTCGTGGGCTGGACGTTACTGCCCGAAATCATGAACGGGGTAAAGAAGAAGTTCAGCGTGAAGAAGCCTTAACGGGGTCACGAAGAAGCTCGGCGTCAAGAAGCGAACGGATTCCGCGCGGTGAGATCGCCCGTAATGGAGGTATCAATGCGACTCGTTCTTGCTTTCGTGTCGATGTGCGCGCTGTTCGCCCGTGCCGGTTCGGTCGAACCCCGACCGGAGCCGGCGCGTCGGCCCATCCCGGTGGACAAAGACTGGGAACCGTCCTGCTTTATGGGCGAGGTAGTGGCCGTGACCGGCGAGACGATCACGATCAAGCCGAAGGGGGATCTCAAGCAGGGTGAGATCACGTTCAATAAGGACGGTACCATCAAACAGGAGCGTCTCTACGTTCAGGACAACACGAAACCGGCGCGGGTGTTTGTATTCAGTGACGGAATGCTCTACTTCAACGGCACGCTCCCGGCCGCGCGACTCCCGAACTTGAGCGTGTCACCTCCCGTCGGGCAAAACAAGATCAGCGATGTTCTACCCGGTGATCTGGTTTACATAGGTTGTCAACGTTTCAAGGGCATCGATCTCTGCAAGTCGTTGGAGATTCATCGTCGCCCCGGTGGACGTGTGCCACCGTCCTTTGGTGATGATAAAAAACCTCCGCACTTGCGCAACGACGTCGGGTACAACGCTGCGCAGTTCGTGGAGGAGACGTTCGTGCCGAAGCTGCTTCCGCAGTTGCTGGTTCACTTCGGCCAGAAGTAGGTCGCGCGACCGGCGCGGCCGACAGGTGCGGTGTTCACCTGTTGGCTTCGTTGTTTCCGGCGCGTTACTTCCGCTCGACGCGGAACGGTTGCTCGGTCAGGAACGCGCGCACTTCGGGCTTGCCCACGGGCTGCTTGCGCAGGTCGAGCAGCACCTGCCAGGGGATCGTGAAGTCGTCGCGGGCGGTGCCCTGCGTGCGGCGCGGCGACTCCTGCGGCCGGTGGTCAATGCCCTTGTTCGCCGGCAGGTACAGCGCCGCGCTGCCGGTGTTTTTCCAGTCCTCCTGTTGCCCCAATAGCGGCGAGACCAGCACGGCAGCACCGAGTTCCACCGCGCGCGCGGAGGCCGTGCGCAGGATGCGCGCGACGCCGAGTTCGTCTTCGGTCGCGCTGGGGCCGAGCACCAGTTGCACGCCGCCGTCCTTCTTCAGCGCGCCCCACACCTCCGGCATTTGAAGCGTGAAGCACACCGCGACCGTGACGTTGCCGCCGCGGAACTTGAACACCGGGATCACGTCACCGGCCTTGATCGGCGGCGACTCGACCAACTCGCCCTGCGTCGGGTGAATCTTGTCCGCGAAGTGCCACGCCCCGTCGAGCAGCACCGGGGCGCGGTTCAGGGCGTGCGGCCAGCCGAGTTCTTGGTGCGCGTAACTGCCGAGACACACCAGCATCTTCGGCCCGGCCGCGGCTCGTACCGCCGGCAGTACGGCGGCGTTCATGCGTTGCGTGATGAACTCGTAGGGACGCGTGCCGGCGGGCGCGTACGGCCCCAGCCCCGCGGCGAACAACTCCGGGAACAGCAGCACATCGACGCCGGCTGCGGTCGCGTCCTTCACTTCCGATTCGACGCGCGCGACCCATTCGGCCTCGGTCGGGGGGCGGAAGCCCACGTCCCACGAAACGACGCGCGCCTTCAACGTGCCGACCGCGGCCGGGGCCGGCGCGGGCCGCGCCTCTTCGACCGGCGCGCTCACCGGCGCGGGCCGGCACGCGATCCCCACGGCGAGCAGCGGAACGAGCGGAAAAGCGGCGCGGCGCATGAGCGAACCTCCGAAGGGCGTTCTGCCATTATCATCGCCACTGGCCGCTGGTGCCAGTCGCCGCACGCGGGTACGCTGTGGCTCCGTTCCCACACGAGAGCCGATCATGTTTACTCCTTCGCGCCGTCACCTGCTCGCCGCGCCGCTCGCGCTCGGCTTCGACGGCCTCCGCGCGCTCGCGCAGGACAAACAACCGGCAGCGCTCGCGCCGCTGAACCGGTTCCCGCGCAGCGTGCAAGACTGGAACGTCGAGCAGGTGCGGGCCGCGGAGCGCACCGGCG
>SXHE01000141.1 GCA_005773755.1 Planctomycetia bacterium | reverse complement strand
GGCTTGTCGCCGGCCCGCCCCTTCGTGCCGAGCGACAGCAGCAACTTCCCTTCGGGATCGAACTTCATGACGAGGTGGTGGCCGATGTCGGTGACCCACACGTTGCCCTCGTGGTCAACGCGAAGCCCGTGCGGGGTCTTGACGTGTTCGTCGCCCCACGAGCGGAGGAACGTGCCATCGCGGTCGAACACGAGCACGGGTTTCGGGCCGCGGTGGGCGACGTACACTCGGTCCTTCGCGTCCGTCGCCACCGCCGACACCGGGCCGAGTACGAGCTTTTGCGGCAGTTGGGGCCAACCCGCGACCGGGCGGTAGTCGGGGAATCGCTCGTCGGCCCCACGGACCGCAGGGGACGTGAGCAGAGCGAGCGCGAGTGTCAGGGTCGGGCGCATGGTTTGCTCGTGGGTCGGTGGCACGCGGGCGGCGCAGTTCCCCCGCGGAACATTACGGAGTTGCGGCTACGGCGGGTCTGCGGCGGTGGCGACCGGGGCAGTGAGGATGAAGTCGGCAACAGCCGCGAGAGCGGTTCGGGGCATGGCGACACTCCGAGAATCGCTCATCATCACACCACCAAGACACGTTGTCGAGTGCCCGTCGATCGGATCGGTGCGGCTCCGGTTCCCGTAGCCGCACGTCACCGGGTTGGGACGTCCCAGAGCATCACGGTCCCTTCGCCCCCGCCGGACGCGAGCCGGTCGCCCGAAGGCGCGAACGCGACTCCGTTCACTGTACGAGCGTGGCCGATGTAGGTGTGAGCCGCCGCGCCCGTTCTCGCGTCCCACAGGCGCACCGTCTGGTCTTCGCTCGTCGTTGCCAAGTACGCTCCGGTGGGGTCGAACGCGACCGCCGTCACGCGGTCGGTGTGCCCGACGAGCGTGCGGATCTCCGTGCCAGTGTGTGCGTCCCACACCTTCGCCATACCGTCCCCGCCCGCCGAAGCGACCAGGTGGCCGTCCGGTGAAAACGCGACGCCGAGCACTTTCAACTCGTGCCCCTGAAGTACGAGCGGGCCGTCGGCCGATCGCACGTTCCAGATGCGGACCGTGCGGTCGGTGCCGCCGGACACGAGGCGTGTGCCGTCTGGCGAGAACGCGACCGACCAGACCCAGTTCGTGTGGCCACGGAAGACGCGCACCGTCTCGCCGGTCGTCACGTCCCAGAGGCGCACGGTGCGGTCCCATCCGCCGCTGGCGAGCAAGCGCCCGTCCGGCGAGAACGCCAGCCCGTAGGTGCGGTCGGTGTGCCCGCGCAGCACGCGGATTTCGCGCCCGGTATCGGCGCTCCACAGCCGGACGGTCTTGTCGGCGCTCGCGGTCGCGATGGTCTTGCCGTCCGGCGCGAAACCGACCGCCGCCACGAGCGCCGAGTGCCCGGCGAGCGTGAACAGGACCGACCCGGTTTCCACATTCCACACACGGGCGGTGCGGTCGTCGCCCGCCGACGCGAGCCGTTGACCGTTGGGGCTGAACGCAACACCGAGGACCGCGCCCGCGTGTTCCCGAAAGGTGCGAGCCGTGGCGAGGGGTTCTCGTTGCGTGCGCTGAGCCACCCAGACGGTAATCGTCCGGTCGTCACTGGCCGAGGCCAAGCTGGTTCCGTCCGGGCTGAAGGCAATCGCGTTCACCGCGTCGATGTGGGCACGCAGCGCCACGGTCTCCTGGCCGGTGGTCGTGTCCCAAAGGCGCACCGTTTTGTCCCAGCCTGCCGATGCGAGGCGCGTACCGTCTGGGGTGAATGCGACCGACCACACCACGCCCGAATGCCCGGTCAGCGAGAACCGCTCGTCTCCGGTTTCGACCTCCCACACCCGCACCACGGCATCGCCCCCTGCCGAAGCAAGTAACCGACCATCCGGCGAGAACGAGACGGCCCACACAAACCCCGTGTGTTTGCACAGCCGATGAACTTCGCCTCCGGTTCCAACATCCCAGATGCGAACCGTTTGGTCGTAACTCGCCGAGGCGAGCCGTTTGCCATCGGGCGAGAAGCAAACCGCGTTCACCACGTCGGTATGACCGCGGAAGGCGCGCACCTCGCGTCCCGAATCGCGTTCCCAGAGCCGCGCTGTCGTATCGTCGCTGGCCGAGGCGACGAACCGCCCGTCGCGGCTCAGCGCGATCCCGACCACCACGTCCGTGTGGCCGACGAACTCGCGGACCCCACCCGTTTCGAGATCCCACACCTTCACCACGCCCGCCTGACTCGCCGTGACAAGGTGCTTTCCATCGGGTGTGAATCGTGGGGTGTAGAGTTGATCGGTGTGACCGCCGAAGGTACGCACCAACTCTCCGGTCGCGGCGTCCCATAGCCGGACGGTCTGGTCATCACTGACGGAAGCGATGCGCCGCCCGTCGTGCGAGAAGGTCACGCCGTAGACGACATCGGTGTGTTCGTGGAGGGTCCGCGGCCGGTCGCGCAGCCCGCGCAGGCAGTACCACTCCCACCCGCGCAGTTCGGCGGGGCAGGCGTCGAGATACGGGCTGGCATTTTGCGGCCGGCCCGCGGCCCATTCCCGCTCCGCGAGCGCAACGTTTTTGGCGTACAGGTCGGCTTCGAGCCGCCGCCACGCGGATGTCGGGCGGTCGGTAGGTCGGCCGCACAGGAAGTTGTGTAGGTCGCCGGCCAGCGCCAGCGCAGTCGTGTAGCGGTGCGCTGGCTCCTTCTCCAGACACTTCAAGCATACCGCTTCGAGGTCGTCGGGCACGTCGGCCCGGAGTAGCCGGGGCCGGACCGGGTCGTCGTGGAGCACCTGGCGAATGGTCTCCGCCACGGTCGCGGCGCGGAACGGAGGCCGACCGGTGAGGCACTCGTAGAGGATCGCGCCCAGTGCGTACACGTCGGCGGTCCGGCCGACATCCCTGGCGTCCCCGCGGGCCTGTTCGGGCGGCATGTACGAGGGCGTGCCCATGACGTCGCCGGCGAGCGTGTGGCCGGCTTCGGCGTCGAGCCGCTTCACCAGTCCAAAGTCGGTCACCTTCGGCACACCGCCCGGAGTGAAAAGCACGTTGGCGGGCTTGAGGTCGCGGTGAACGATGCCGTGTGCGTGTGCGACGTGAAGGGCGCGAGCGAGCGTCTCCACGAGTCGCGCCGCATCGGTCGGGGCGAGCGGGCCGTTCGCGAGCCGAGCGGCGAGGGTTCCGCCGGCGACGAACTCCAACACGAGGTACGGCCGTTCGGCGTATTCGCCCGTGTCGAAGATCTGAACCACGTTCTGGTGAGGCAGGGCCGCGACCGCCTCGGCTTCCGCCTGGAACCTGGCGAGGTGATGTGGCCCGGCGTGCGCGTCGCGAATCACTTTAACCGCGACCGTCCGGTTCAGGTGCGTGTCGTGGGCCTTGTACACCACCCCCATCCCGCCCTCGCCGAGGACTCCTTTGATCTGATAACGCGGGGGGACTGGAACGGCGCTCGCGGGGCCGCGAGCGGTTCCCGACCGGTCGACGGTTTCGTTCCGCGCGAGCCACTGGATCTGAACCGCGAGCAGTTCCGCCCGCAGCGCCTCGCGCTCCGTCCCGTCGAAGCCGCCCAGGTAGTCGTCCGCACGGGGGTGTTCGCCGGCCGCAAGTCGCTCCTCGAATCGGCGGCACGCCGCGTCGATGCGCAGCGCGAGTTCTGGTGGCCACATGTCCCCGACCTCGTCACTCACGCCCCGACCTCCTCGGCCCACAGGCTGCGAATCACTTTGAGCCGACGCTCGACCGTCCGCGGCACGCAACCCCACCGCTCCGCGATCTCCTCGTTCGAAGGCCCCTCCACCGTCCACACCGCCAGCGCCTTCAGGTCGGCGTCGGGCAGCTTGTCGAGCAGCCGGCGGAACTCGTCGGCCACGAGCGCGGCGAACTCCGGCGTCGGCTCCGAGCCGGCGATACTCGCGAGGTCGCACGCCGCACTCGCTCCCGCGCCGCGCTTCGCGGCCGATTCGCGGCGAACCAGATCGACCGCCTTCTGCCCGGTGATAAGCAAAAGCACACGCCACAGGTCGTCGCGGTCATCCAGCCGTGGCAACCGGCCGGCGGTGGCGTCGCGACAGAAACTGTCGAATGCGGAAAGTGCGACGTCTTCTTCGTCCGCGGCGCGGCGGGGGAAGTGCGCGAGCCGGGTGCGGGCCAGCGCCACCAGTTTGGGGAAGTACCGCCGCCAGAGCGGATCGGCCGCGGCCGGGTCACCGGCCTTGAGTTGACCGAGCCAGTGGGTCACGGATTCGTCGGGCACAATGACCTCCGAGGGAGTGAAACGATGGTACGGCGCGGGGCCGGGCGAAGGGCGAAGAAATCCGAAACTCGCTGTCGGGTTCCGCGCCGGGATTTCGTTGACTCCCTCGACCGGCAGGGTGGAATCATGGCCGTGGCACAATCGAGGGCGCAATGGGCGCGGAACAACCGAACGAACAGTCGGGACTGAAAGCCGGGCAGCTTCGCGTGCGCGACATCTGGGCGCTGGGCGTCGGGATCGTCGTGTGCGGGCAGTACTTCGGCTGGAACCTGGGCCTGAAGGACAACGGCCCGGTGGCGATGCTGATCGCGTCGCTGGCCGTGTGCCTACTGTTCCTCGCGTGGGTGCTGGCGCTCTCGGAGATGGCGGTGGCGATGCCGCGGGCCGGCGGGCCGCTCGACTACGGCCGTCGCGCCGGCGGGCCGTGGCTCGGCTTTCTCATGGGCTGGTCGATGTTCCTCGAATGCCTCTTCGGGGGCGTCGCAACGGCGCTAGCCGGCGGAAAGTACGTCGCATTCCTCCTTAACCCCTCGGCACCGGACAAGTACGTCGCGGTCGCGGTCGGGTTGACCATCGTGGCCGTGTTCTTCCTGCTCCAATCGCGTGGGGTGAAGGAGCAGGCTCGCGCCCTCACGCTGATGACCTACGCGGCGCTCGTGGGGCTGGTCATCTTCTGGATCGCGGCCCTGACCAACTTCTCGTGGGACCGCGTGTGGACCGCGCCGGCGCTCCCGGCCGACAAGGGCTGGGGCGCGGTACTCGACGCGATCCCGTTCGCGCTGTGGTGGCTCATCATTATCGAAGCCGCGGCGCTGGCCGCGGAAGAGTCGCACGAGCCGGCGCGGACGATCCCCCGCGGGCTGACGTGGGCCATCCTCACCGTCATCGTGCTCGTCGTCCTGACGGCGGTGACGGCCACCGGCGCGGTGCCGTTCCAGCAGATCGCCGAAACCGGGACCGGAGACGACAAGAGGCCGGTGGACTACCCGCTGGCCGAGGTGATCCGACTGATCCCCGCCGGGGCGTCCGCGGCGCTGTTCTACGGGTTCGGCGCGATCGCGCTGTTTGGGCTGATCGCCAGCTACCACGGGCTGCTGTACGGCTCCAGTCGGCAACTGTTCGCAATGGGCCGCGCCGGGTTCGTCTCGCCCGCTCTCGGTGCGCTGAACGCGACCCGGCAGACGCCGCTGCCGGCACTCCTCGCGTGTAGTCTGTTGACGGCGGGCTTCGTTGTGGCGAACCTGTGGTTCGATCGTGTGATCGGTGCGGCGGTCTTGGTCGCCGGGGCCGCGGCCCTCGTCCTGTACCTCCTGAGCATGTGGGCGCTGTTCCGCCTGCGGCGGTGTGAGCCCGACCTGATGAACGGCTACCGCGCTCCGTTGGGATGGTGCCTTCCGATCGGTGTGGTGGTGCTGTCGGCGATCGCACTGGCGGTCTACTACAAAATCGACGACACGGGTGTCGTCGTTCCGGTCGCGCTCAGCTCGTACGCGCTCGGCGTCGGCTACTTCGCGCTCCGCGGCCGGAAGCGCGTGACGGAGACCCGCGACGAGGTCGCCCCCGGCCCGCCGCCGATCGAATCCGCGGCCCCGCGCTCGCGGTGGTTGCACCGGATCGCGGTTGCTGCGGTCATCCTCGCGCTCGGCGGAATGGGCGCGGTGACGCTGGCCGCGTTCGGCGGTCCCAGTCTGCTCAGCCCGCCTGACGACGTGTCTGCGGCAATCCTGTTGATCGCTCTCGCCGCGGCCATCGTCGCGGTCGCAGCGGTCGAGTTGCGGCAGACGCGCCGGAGGAACCCATGATCCCGACCGAGGACCGAACGCTCGTCGGGCGCGTCGCGGCACTGCGGTGCTACCCCGTGAAGTCGATGCAGGGTGAAGCCCTGGCGCGGGTCGGCATCGGGCCGCAGGGTTTGGACGGAGACCGCCGGCTCGCGGTGATCGACGCCGCGACCGGGCGCGTCGCGAGCGCGAAGAACCCGCGCAAGTGGGCCGGACTGCTCGACCTCCGCGCCGAACTCCGCGCCGGCGTGCTCCACCTCACCGCGCCGGACGGCAGCGAGTACCGGGGCGACCGCGACGACCTGGACGCGGTACTGTCGCGGTTGCTCGGCCGGCCGGTCGCGCTCCGCGGATCGTCGGCGGCACCCGACGCGATCGAGGTCGAGTGGCCCGACGTGCCCGGCCTGCCGGGTGCGGGCACGGAGTCGGTCGAATCACTGTCCGCCGGCGGCTACTTCGACCTCGCGCCGATCCACGTCCTGACGACCGCGACGCTGTGCCACTTCCGCGAACTGGCCCCCGGTTGCGACTTCGACCCGCGCCGGTTCCGGCCCAACGTCGTGATCGAGACCGTGCCGGGACTGACGGGCATTGTGGAGACCGAGTGGGTCGGGCGGGCGGTGTGGGTGGGGGACGTGCGCCTGGAGGTGACGGGGGCGTGTTCGCGGTGCGTGATGACGACGCTCGCGCAGCCCGGCCTCGCGGCCGACGCGCAAATCCTGCGCGCCGCGGTCGCACACAACGCGGCCGTGGTGGGCGTCTACGCAACCACCCCGCACCTCGGAGAGGTAAGAGTTGGGCTACCGGCCTGGCTCGAATGAGCCACGCTAGGGTGCTTGAATCGTGTCGGGCGGTCCAGACCTAGAAGTGCATCAGTCTCTCTTCAATTCAGCGTTTCGATGAGGTGCTCCATGGCTCCCCTGTGCCCGCGGTCCGGTCGCTCAACGCGGACCGGGCGCACTACACCACCAACGCGGGAACGGCCTTTGCGCTGATGACCCTGAAGGCGTGCCGGGTGACCGACGAGTAACTTCAAAACGTACGAAAGCCCAGAACGGCTTGGGTTGCCGCCTTGAGGCGGGCCGGGCACACGGTCGAGGGAGTTCTGCCATGACTACCGACGAGAGCGTTTGGCTCCGACCGGTCGAGCCGGGCGACCTGCCCCGGATGTACGACCTGCAACTCGACCCAGAATCGAACCGCACGGCGGTCACGATCCCTCGAACCAGAGAGGCATTCGACTCGCACTGGGCGAAGGCGCTGGACGATCTGGGGGTCACCGCCAGAGCGATTCTCGTGGGTGTGACGCTGGTCGGGTACATCTCCTGCTTCCCGATGGACGGTCAGGATCACGTCGGGTACTGGATCGACCGGGCGTACTGGGGTATGGGCATCGCTAGTCGGGCGCTCGTCCTGTTACTGCTGGAAGTCGCCACGCGCCCGCTGGTCGCGACCGTCGCCACCAGTAACGGCGCGTCCCTCCGGGTGCTCCAGAAGTGCGGCTTCGTCGTCGAGCGGGTCGGGCTCGCACCGGCAACCGACCGCTACCCGGAGTGCGAGGAAGCTGGCCTCGTGCTGCGGTAGGCTGCGGGGTTCCTGAACCGGTCCTACTTCTCCTTTTCGCCGACCAACTTGAGCGCTTCGTCGGCGATCTTCTCGGCCTCGTCGAACTTACCCGCTTGCACCGCCGGGCCGAGCCGCTGCATCAGTTTGGCGATCGGCGAGACGTCTTGACCGGCGCGCCGCATCGCCTCCGCACCCTTCTGGATGCGCTGGATCTTGGCGACGAGTTGCGGCGGCGGTCCGGGCGGGCGCTCGACCTTTGGGCGCTCCCCCGGCTTGTCGAGTTGCTCGACGGCGCTGGGGTAGCGCTTGCGCACGAACGCCTTCATCGAATCGACGATGTCTTCGTAGTCCCGGTCGCCGGGAACGGTGGCGCGCCGGTGTGGGAACGGGTCCGTCTTCAGGTCGTCCTTGATCAACTTGTACTTCGCGTCGATGACCTTGCAAAGGCGCTCCGGCTCGAAGGACTTGTCGAGGATCTTTCGCGCCTCCTTGCGGTAGCGTGCCAGGAGTACCGGATCGTCAACGATGCGTTCGAGCAGGGGGTTGGGTGCGCCGGTCTTCGGCACCGGCCAGGCCGCGTGCCAGTCGGCGAGGACTTTGACTTTCCCGAAAGCGGTTTCACAGAAGCCGACGTCCAGGTCCCACGGCAGGTAGCGCCAGCGGTCGCGCGTTCCGTCATGGTAGAGGAAGTAGTTGTGCGGGTTCCACCCCGCCAGTTGATCGAACGCCCCGGAGAACAGCATGACCGCCGTGACACGGAGGAAGTCATCGACCTCCATCTTCGATTCGAGCGCCTTCGCGAACTCCTTCGGCCCCGTCTTGTTGATCAGCTTGATGAACTCGACCAGTTTGGCAGGTTCCTTCTTCGCGGACTTGGTCTTGGCCTCGAACGTCTTCAGGTAGAGGGCCGGGTCGTCGCCCAGGAACTGGAGGTTGCAACCCGGTCCCCCCTCATCGACCTTGAACAGGGAACCGTTCGCGTCGGGAAGATGATTCGCAATGAACGACTCGTCGATCCGCTCCACGTTCACGTAGACGCCCTGGTATTCCTTGTTCAGGTACAGTTTCGCGTAGTTGGCGCGATGCGCCTTGATGCCGTGGTCGCGGAGGATCTCGGTGACGATCTGCTCGCTGAACAGACTGCCGAACTGGATGCCGTTGTCGAAGGATGCCTGCCGCAGGCCGAAGAACCGGCGGTCCTTGTCGGAGCCGTCGAACTTGACGAGGTAGCTCCGCTTGTGGGGCTGTTTGGGGTGTGAGGAACTGTTGCCCTTAAAGCGAACCGAGACGTTCTCGACGGTGACGTCCCGCCACCGGAAGGTCGCGGGCACCTCGATGAGTTGCGGCAGCGCCTCCAGCATGCGCTTGAGGTCTTTGTCCGCGATCTGTAGGTGAACCGGCTGGACCTCGTCCGGCTGGTAGAACGCAGCCACGGCCTTGTCGTTGGCGAGACCCCGCGCGGACGGCTCCGCACCGACGAGCGGGCCGTATACGGTCATCAATACAGCGCACACGAACAGAGCCTGGGTTCGCACGAGTGACTCCTGAATCGGAGACGCCTTCCGATCCCGGCACGTTGGCAGCAGTAATTGCGGCGGGACTATTTCGTGGTTCGGACACTCAGCGTGGTCGGCTCGGCAGTGATCTTGAGTGCGGGGAGCGTGACGACGCCCTGCGCGTCGGCCTTAACCTCGCCCTTGGCCGTGCCGAACGTCCAGTACACCGTTGCACCGGGGGGCACCTTCAGCTTCTGCACCCGGCGCAGGGTTACGTCCGCGATCGCCTCAGTCGGGACGGTGAACGCGGTCTTGAGGTCCGCGGCCTTCACCAGGAACAGCTTCATCTCGACCGCGTCCGCGGTGTCGCTCACGGGCTTCCAGCGGAAGAACGCGTTCACCTGCCCGGACTTCTTGCTGGCGAGGTCGTCGGGCCAGGGGAGAGGGTCGTTGGTCGAGGCACCGGTGAACGCCGGGTACGCCTCGTTCTTCTTGACAGCGAGCCAGTCGAAGGAGTTGATGAGGTCGTTGACCTTGAGGATCTGCTCGTGGTTG
>SXHE01000140.1 GCA_005773755.1 Planctomycetia bacterium | reverse complement strand
CCCCGGTTGCCGCCGACCGCGCCGCCGGTCACCCCGCAGTTGCCGCCGGTGTCGATGCCGGCCGGCCCGCGCGTGACGCGCTCGTTCCTGAGCGACCTGTTCCCCGGCGCGCGAACCCCGATCCGGTCGCTGCTCGGTGCCGGCCCGCCGCCCATCGTGAACGCGACCGCCGAGCCGCCGCGCGCGAAGCCCCCCGCGATCTCCATCCCGGTCCTGCCGCCGACCGTGCCGCCCACGTCGCCGGTTCCGCCACCGACCATCGCCTTCGAGCCGCCGCCCGCGCCGCGCGTGCCGGACTACGTCCCCACGCTGCCGCCGTTCCAGCCGGAGCTGCCTTCGGTGGTGCTCCCGCCGGACGCGACCCCGATGGTGCCCGCGCTGCCGACGATCCCCAAGATTCCCGCCACGCTCCCGCAGCCGAAGTAGCGGGCCGCGATTCCCGTTTTGCGCTACCCACGCGGCCGGTTCGCGCGGACAATCGATCTCCACATGAGCGCACCCTCGCGACGCGACATCCTCTTCTCCACCGGCGGCGGGCTGGGCGGACTGGCCCTCGCGCGGATGCTCGCGGAGGCCGGCGAACTGCCCGGCGGCGCGAAACCGAAGGCGGAACTCAACGGCGGGTTGCACCACGTCGCGAAGGTCAAGCGCGTCGTCCAACTGTTCATGAACGGCGGCGTCAGCCAGCAGGACACGTTCGACTACAAGCCGGCGCTCATCAAGGGCCACGGCAAGCCGTTCGACCCCGGCACCGTCGAGAAACCCGAGGGCGTGACCAGCACGCCCGGCAACCTGATGAAGTCGCCGTTCGCCTACGCGCAGCACGGCCGGTGCGGGCGCTGGGTCACGTCGGTGTTCCCGCACCTCGCGAAGCAAGTCGACCGCATGGCCTTCCTGATGGCGCTGGCGTCGAAGACGAACGTTCACGGCCCGGCCAGCTACATGATGAACACCGGGTTCATCCTGCCGGGGTTCCCGTGCATGGGCGCGTGGCTCTCCTACGGCCTCGGCCGGCTCACGGACAACCTGCCCACGTTCGTCGTGCTGCCGGACGCGCGCGGGCTGCCATACAACCAGAAGACCAACTTCGGCGCGGGTTTCCTGCCGGTCGCACACGCCGGCACGATCCTCAACGCCGGCGGGACGCCGCCCGTTCCCGACCTCGCGCCTTCGACCAAGATGCCGTTCGTATCGCCGGACGCCGACGCGGACGCGCTGGACCTGCTCGGCAAGGTGAACCGGGCGCACGCGGACACGCGGCCCGGCGATTCGCGGCTCGAGGCCCGCATCGAGAGCTACGAGCTGGCCGCGAAGATGCAGAAGCACGCGCCCGAGGCGCTCGATCTGAGCCGCGAAGCGGCGAAGACCCGCGCGAAGTACGGCCTCGACGACCCCGCGACTGCCGACTTCGGCCGCCGCTGCCTGCTCGCGCGGCGGCTGCTCGAACGCGGGGTGCGGTTCGTGCAGGTGTGGAGCGGGGCCGGCGGGCCGTCGAACAACTGGGACAACCACACCAGCATCATCAACGAACTGCCGCCCATCGCGCGCTCGGTCGATCAGCCCAGCGCCGCGCTGCTCCACGACCTGCACGACCGCGGGTTGCTCAACGACACGCTGCTCGTGTTCAGCACCGAGTTCGGCCGGCAGCCGTTCACGCAGGGCGCGGTGGGGCGCGATCACAACCAGGGCACGTCGGTGGCGTGGCTCGCGGGCGCGGGCGTGAAGGGCGGAGTTGCGTACGGGGAAAGTGACCCGTGGAGCTGGCGCGCGGCCGAAGGGAAGACCTACTGCTACGACCTGCACGCCACGATCCTGCACCTGATGGGCATCGACCACACGCGCCTGAGCGTGCGGCACGACGGCACCGACCGCCGGCTCACCGACGTGCACGGGCACGTGGTGAAAGCGGTGCTGGCGTAGCCCGTTTACTTCTTCGCCGTCTGATCCACGACCAGAATCTCGAACCGGCCGCCGCGCTTCGTGACGCTGAAGATCGTCTCCTCGACGTCTTCCGCGCGGCGGTTGCGGTAGCCCGTCTCCTTGCGCGCCAGATCGTCTTCCAACTCCTTAGGGAAGAACGCCCAGAACGCTTTCGCCTGCCCCGCGTTCTTCACCCCCAGCGCCGCGAGCACGTCGCGCACCTGATCGCGCCGCCCGTCGCTGAACTGAATCTTTCCAGCTAACCGCTTGAAGTCGCTGTCGGTCGCGGTGCGCTGTGAGCCGGGGGTTTTCAGTTCGGGTACGATGATGCAGTCGCGGTCCGACGACAGCGGGATCAAGATTTCCGCGCCCATCGTGTGGAGCTGGTCGACGTAGTCCTCGCCGCCGGCGACGCGGAACCGCAGCACCCAGCGCAGCCCGCGGGCGCGAGTCGAGTCGGCCCCGGTGCCGCCCGGCCCCTTCCCGTCCGAAGTGTCGAAGCCCTTGCCCGCGCCCGGTCCCGATCCCTTCTGCGCGCCGATGCCGAGCAGCTTGTCCTGCACGCTCTTGTCGAGTCGGGCGTAGGCCGCTGCGTTGGAGGCCGCGACCGGCAGTTTCCCGTTGATCGGGTCTTCCAGCACGACCTTCGTTTTCTCGGTCGATTCCTTGACCGTGAACTCGGTCGGCAGCGACTCCTTCAGTGACTGCACGTGGCTCACGTCGCGCACGATGTCCGGGTCGTCGACGCCGCCGGACCCGGCCGCGCCGTCGCCGGAGTCGTCCAGCCCGCCCACCTGCATCAGCTTCAGTTCCGGGTTCGAGCGGTCCTCACCGGGGTCCATCAGCCCGACGATAATGTAGATGAGCGCGGCCCCGATGATGACGTGCAGGAGCACGGTGGCGACGGTCGCCAGCGGGAACTCGAGCCGCTTGTTGTAGCGGTCCCAGAACTCCTCTTCGGGGAGCGCCGGGGCGAGCGGCTCTTCGCCGTCGGCGGTTGTAACAGCGGGATCGGTCGGCTTCGCGGCGGGCGCGGGAGGAACGGGTGCCGGCATGACGCGACCTCGCGGGGGAAGGGTTCGTAGGTACTAACATACCCGCGCGCCGGGCGTTTGAGAACTTGGAACCGGAAGCGAGCGATTTTCCACCACGGTTACGGCTTGGTCGGGCCGAAGTGCGGGCGCGGGAACGCGCTATTCACGGGTGTCGCGTCCCAAACCGTGAACGGACGCTCCGGGCTGCCCCGCACGGCGATCAGCGCGAGGCCGTCCGGGGTGAAGTGCAGGTTCGCGGCGACCGGGTGCGGCAACCGGAAGGTGAGCAGCTCTTGACCGCTGCGCCGGTCCCACACGCGCACCGTTTCGTCGTCGTCGGCCACGACCAGTCGGGCCCCGTCCGGGCTGAGGGTCACGGCGGTAAGGTAGCCGCCCTGCGTGGGGATCGCGATCTCCCGCACGCCCTTCTCGGTGTCGTACAGCACAACGGTGCGGTCGTTCCGATAGCGGAGCAGAAGGCGGCCTTCTGGGGTGAACGATTCGAGCGTCACCTCGGTGTCGGCGCGCCCGTCGATCCGGCGGACGAGCTTGCGCTCGCGCACGTCCCACACTTCCACCGCGTGCCCGTCCGACACCGCGACCCGCGTGCCCGCGTCGTCAATCGCGACGCGCCCGCCGAACGCGCCGACGCTGGGGAGCGCGGCCAGTTCCGCGCCGGTGGCCGCGTCCCACACGTGCAGGGACTTGTCGCGGTGCGCGGTGACGAATTGCGTACCGGTCCGGTTCGCGCTCGCGGCGTGCGGATCGGAGTGTCCCGCGCCGACGTCCTTCCCCGCGACCGGGTCCCAGAACACGAGCCGCGGCGGTGGGTGCGGCCCCTTCCCGCCCGGCGACCGTCCGACCGCGACCGCGAGCCGCAACCCGCCCGGCCCCCACGCGCTGCTCATCACCTCGCCGGGCGCGGGCGCGAGCATCTGGATCGCACCGGTCGCCATGTCGCGAACCGACGGGCGGTTCTTCACGTCGGTCAGGGCGAACTTCGTCCCGTCCGGGCTGAACGTGATCGCGCCCGCGTGCCCCTGGATTCCGCCCGGCCCGGCCCAGACCGGTTCCGCCGGGCGCGCGGCCCACACGCGCGCCGTGTGGTCGAGGCTGCCGGTCACGAACCGGGTCGCGTCCGGGTTCAGGCCGACGGCCGTAACGGGGCCGGTGTGCCCGCGGGTGCGGGCCAACACCTTCCCGGTCAGCGCGTCGAACAGTACCGCCTCGCGGTCGTGCGTGCCGATCAGCACCTTGCGGCCGTCGGCGCTGAACGCGGCGCACTCGCCGGCCAGTTGCGCCTCCAGCTTCAGCACCGGTTTCTGCGTTTCCGGGTCGCGCAGTTCCTCGATCGGCAGCGGCGGAGCTTCGTCGCGCAACAACATGAGTTGCACCATCCGGTCGCGCTTCGGCGAGTCGATCCGCCCGCGCAACTCGCGCCGGTTCGCGAAGCCGGTCGTCTGGACCGACCTGATCTGTTCGCCGGTGTTCGGGTTCCAGGTGCGCACGGTGCCGTCCGCGCTGGAAGTGAAGATCGAGAAGAACTCGAACCGGGCGCTGGTGATCGGCCCCGTGTGGCCGACCAGCGCGAACAGCTTCGCCCCGGTCTTCGCGTCCCACACGACGGGCGTGTGGTCGTCGCCCGCGGTCAGGACGCGCGTGCCGGCGGCGTTGTATTCCGCGAACCACACCGGGCCGGAGTGCCCGCCGAGTGTGAACAGCGCGGTGCCGGTCGCGGCGTCCCACAGCTTCGCGGTGCCGTCCGCGCTGGCGGTGGCGATCCGCGTGCCGTCGGGGCTGTACCGCGCCGCGGTGACGCGCCCGGTGTGGCCGGCGAGCGTGTGTAGGTGCCCGTGGCACAGCCGGTGGACGTGGTGCCACTCCCACCCGCGCCGCTCAACCGGGCACGATTCGAGGAGCGCGATCGCGCGGCCGACGTTGTTGGCGTAGAACTCGCGGTGGGCCAGGTCCACGGCCCGCGCGTACTCGGTGCGGGCCAGGGCCGCGCGCAGGTCGGCCTCGCGCTTCTCCCCGGTCTCGGCCTTGAGTTGCGCCCGTACTGCTTCTTCGCGCGCGGTCTCGGCGGTCGATTTCGCTCCCTCGGCGGTGTCGCGCGCGCCCTTCGCGTCGAGCCACAGCTTCGCCAGCGCCCCCCCGATTAACAGAAAGAAGGCGGCCGCGCCGACCGCAGCGTACAGGCCCGCGCGGGTCGGGTTGCGCCGCGCCCACATCACCGCGCGCTCGGCCCGCCCCGCGGCCCGCGCGCTG
>SXHE01000139.1 GCA_005773755.1 Planctomycetia bacterium | reverse complement strand
GGTGCCCAGCGCAGCGAGGTCGGCAGTGGTGAACGTGAGGGTGGTGCGGCGGGGCATCGGAGAAGCCTCAGAGGTCCGCTCATTCCACCACACCGGCTCACCAAAATATAGACCTCATTCCTGACCGCGAAGAGTATAGCGAAAGCTGGTCGCGGCGCGTGGCGCGACCGCGCCCCGACCGCGACGGGCGGGCGGCCGACACGCGCGTTTGCGTTGTCTACACCGTCTACCGTCCACGAAACCCCGACAACCGACATGGCGCGAGGGGGTTCCGTAGACGTAGACACTGTAGACGCGGCCGGCGCGCAGCCGACGACCAAACCCGACCCGTTCCCGTTCGGGTTCAACAACCCCGAAGACCCGGACGGCGACCGACTGTTCGACAACCCGAAGACCAACCTCCCCGAATGACCCAGAGGAACGAAGACATGGCAAGCGTTGTGGACGACCCGAACGGCCGGCGGCGCATCCTGTTCGTCGCCCCGAACCAGAAGCGTAAGACGATCCGTCTCGGCAAGATCGACCGCAAGAGTGCCGACAGCATCTGTCGGCACGTCGAGCACCTACTCGCGTCCAAGATCAACGGGCAACCCCTGCCGCGCGACACCGCGGCGTGGCTCACCGAAGTCGGATCGGCGCTGAAGGACAAACTCGCGGCCGTGGGCCTCGTCGCGGTCGAACAGCGGCTCACGGCCGGCGAACACCTCAAAGGTTGGTTGGCCGGCAAGCGCGACGGCGGGTACAAGCCCGCGTCGCTCATCGCGTGGGGCCAGACCGTGAAAGAACTGACCGACTTGGTCGGGACGAAGCCTCTCAGCGCTCTGACGCACGCCGACGGCGAGGCGTACCGCACAGCGATGCACGCCCGGAAGCTGCGGGCGACGACCATTAACAAGCGACTGATTCACGCCCGCCAGATGCTCGAAGACGCTGTTCGCCTGGGGCACATCGCAACGAACCCGTGGGCGCACGTCAAGCAGCGGCAGGGCGACCCGTCCGAGCGGCGCGCCTACGTTCCCGTTGCCGACGCGGAGCGCGTACTCAAACACTGCCCGAACGTCTGGTGGAAGTTGCTCGTCGCGCTCGCCCGGTTCGCGGGGCTGCGGACACCGAGCGAATCGTTCTCGCTCACCTGGGGCGATGTGGACTGGGACCGCGGCCGGTTGAGCGTGCCGAGTCCGAAGACCGAAGGGTCGGGCAAGTCGCACCGCGTAATCCCGCTGTTCCCGCTGCTGCGCCCGCACATGGAGGCCGCGTTCGAGCACGCCGAAGAGGGATCGACGTTCGTGTTCCCCATCGAGTACCGCAAGCGGGCGCACGGCCCGGCCGGATGGGTGAACGCGAACCTGCGCACCACGTTCGAGAAGGTCATCCGGCGCGCGGGTGTCGATCCGTGGCCGCGACTGTGGCACTCGCTCCGCGCGAGCTGCGAGTCGGACCTCGCCCAGACGTTCCCGTTGCCGACGGTAACAAAATGGCTGGGAAACACGCCGTCGGTGGCGCTGCGGCACTACGTCGATCCGACCGAAACGGCGTTCGAGCGGGCCGCAACGTGGGTGCCGGAAAGCGGCGCAAAATGCGGCGCACCTGAGGCGCAAAAACAGGCGCAGCAGGTTCCCGCGGCAACTCGCACGAGTCGAACGAGGGGGGTACAAACGCCGACGGAGAAGTGGGTTACGCTTCTCCGTGCGGCTCGGTGCGAAATACTGCAAATTTGTCCAGTGGAGGCGCGGGGAATCGAACCCCGGTCCCGAAGCACTTCCGTGAAGGCATCTACGTGTGTAGCCCGTTAATGTTCGGCGCACACCCCTTGCGGGGCTACGCCGCGTTTGTTGAACCGGGTTCCGACGGGCAGGACTCCGGGACAACTATCGGCCAGGTTTTCTTAGCGCGAACGGCCGCCGAGGCGGGCCGGGTCATGTCCCCGACCCTCGAGTTCGTGCGAGCCTGAATTGTGTCCGAACCGGTCCCTCTCAGGCGAAGGGATCGGAACGGCTCTCGGCACTTACGCCGCGAGGGAGTACTGCGGTTCAGCAGTTAAATTTTGATCGGCTTTTTACGTGGCCAGCTGATCAACCACGACACGCCACCCAACACTTCCGATACCCGGTCGATACCAGATCGCCCCCGGATTCACTCTCCTACCTTTCGATAGGCTGAGGGTAGTATACGGTTCACCCCGGCGGAATAATAGCTCGCTTCCCTCCCAACTCGGAGCGTTCCCCATGTTCTGCACCCCGCTACTGCTCGTCGCACTCGCGGCCGATCCCGCGCCCGCGCCGCAAACGTTCCCGCTGTACCCCGGTAAGGCCCCGCTCGCGGTCGGCGACAGCGCCACCGACAAGCCGACGCTCACCGCGTACCGGCCCGCGAAGCCCAACGGCACCGCCATCGTGGTGTGTCCCGGCGGAGGCTATGGCGGGCTGGCGGCGGACCACGAGGGCAAGCAGGTCGCGGAGTTCCTTAACAAGCACGGGGTGACCGCGTTCGTGCTGAAGTACCGGACCGCGAACAAGGATCGCCCCGGCCCGCTCCTGGAAGCCCCGCTGCTGGACGCCCAGCGCGCGATCCGCACCGTGCGCGCGAAGGCCAAGGACTACGACATCGACCCCAAGAAGATCGGCATTTGGGGGTTCTCCGCCGGCGGGCACCTGGCCAGCACCGCGACCACGCACTTCGACATGGGCAGCAAGAAGCGGTTTGAACTGGACGAGGCCGAGCGAGAGAGCTGCCGCCCGGACTTCGCGATCCTCGCGTACCCGGTCATCACGATGGAAGCCGGCGTCACGCACGGCGGCACACGCAACAACCTGCTCGGCCCCAAGCCCGACGCGAAGCTGGTCGAGTTGTACTCGAACGAAAAGCAGGTGACGAAGGACACGCCGCCGGTGTTCCTCTTCCACACCAGCGCCGACACCGCCGTGGTGCCGGAGAACGCGGTGCGGTTCTACCTCGCGTGCAAGACGGCGAAGGTGCCGGTGGAAATGCACATCTACGAGAAGGGCAAGCACGGCGTCGGACTGGGCACCGACCCGAACTGGACCGGCGGCGAGAAGTCCGTCGCGACGTGGACCGACCGCCTCACCGACTGGATGAAGGCCCGCGAACTGCTGAAGTGAGCCACGGGCGCAGGTGCGTATCGGCCAGCCACCGGCTGTACTTCGCAGCGCCGCCCGGCAGCATGTGGTGCCCGTCGGCGAAGTCCTCTTCGGTCATCGTGTCGAGCGCGCCGAATACCGGCGTACCGAACTCGGCGGAGAGTTCGCGGCAGTACGCAGCCAGCACCTCGCGCGACGCGGGCGAGTACCAGCTCCGAAACGCGGGCGATTCGGGCGCGAGATAGAACGCGACCGGCACGCCGCGCGCCCGGCACTCGGTCACCAGATCGCGGTACGCGCGCTTCGTGAACTCGGCCACGCGCAACTGTTGAAGTGTCGCGAAGTACGCGACGCCCACCGATTCCCGTAGCCGGGTTCGTTCGCCGTCCGTGACGGGCGCGGAGTACGGCGCGAACCCGGACGCGCGCGTGTCGTCCCAGTAGTGATCGACGCGCCGCTCCCAGGGCTGCCACTCCGGGGCAATGTGACTGAGCATCATCGACTGCTGCGCGCGCCACACGCGGGGGCGCTCCGCCGCCCACCGCCGGCGGAGCGCGTCCGGGTCCCCGCAGTACGGCTCCAGTCGCCGCACGTCGGCGGCGCTGAGGCACTCCGTGTTCGGCGCGAACAGCACCTCCGCGGGGCCGGACAGGTGGAGCGTCAGCGGACACAATTCGACCAACACCGCCTCCGGGCGCACGTC
>SXHE01000138.1 GCA_005773755.1 Planctomycetia bacterium | reverse complement strand
AGGTCGGGGACTTCGAGAAGGCCATCGAACACCAGAAGAAGGCGCTGGCCGACCCGGCGTTCGAGGCGGGTTCGCGGAAGCCGGCCCGCGAGCGGCTCAAGCTCTACGAGCAGAAGAAGCCGTGGCGGGAGTGAGCCGACGAACGCGGCCAGAGAACCCCGCGAGCACTTCCGCGGCGGCTTCCAGTCGTAGCACTTCTGCTTGCGGAACCCGGTCACGATGATCGTCCCGTCTGGGGCGACATCGAGTACCGCCGTCAATTCCGACAACTACAACAGCGAAGGAAGGGAGCCATCACGCACCAGAACTGATAACTCACCACGGCTACGGTCGACCTCGTCGACTGCCTGGCGGTATCCGTCGGCGGTCAGTCCCACCGCCCGTATGTCGACAGGTCCGTTGGGAAAAGTCGCCGGGCGCGCGGGGTAACGGCATCACACGGCGAGAAGAGCTTCAGGAACCCTGTCGCTCCTCAGAGGAAAACGTGATGAATTCCCCAGGCCTGTGCGCCGTAGCCTTGCTCGCCGGTACGTTCGCCCTGCCCGTACCGCGGGTCACGGCGGGCGAAGCCCCTGCCAAATCCGTCGGGAAGACCGTTCGCCCGTTCATCGTCCGGCAACCGGACGGCGGCTCCGTGACGCTGCCCGAACACTTCAAGGACGCGAAGGCGGTCGTCGTCGTGTTCGTCGGGTTCGAGTGCCCCGTCGCGAAGAGCTACGTCGCGCCGCTCAGCGACCTCGCGAAGGCCTACGCCGCCAAGGGCGTGGAGATCGTCGCGGTGTGCCCCGACGAAGGGGCCGCGGAAGTGAAGAAGCAGGCCACCGAGTTCAAGGTCGGGTTCCGGGTGTTCGCCGACCCCGACCTGAAGGCCGCGCGCGAACTGAGCGCGAAGCGCGTGCCCGAAGCGTTCCTTATCGACGCGAAGGGCGTGATCCGGTATCGCGGGCGGATCGACGACCGGTGGCTCTCGCCGGCCAAACTCAACCCGCGAGCGCCGGTGCCCGACCTGACGAACGCCATCGACGAGGTGCTCGCGGGCAAGCCGGTCACGGTTGCGGAAACGGAGGCGGTCGGCTGTCCCATCGGCCCGGTGGCGAAACCGAATCCGAAGCCGCCGATCGGCGCGCCGGTCACGTTCTACAAGGACGTGCTGCCGGTGCTCCAGAACCGCTGCCAAGAGTGCCACCGCCCCGGCGAGGTCGGCCCGTTCAGCCTGTTGACGTACAAGCAGGCCACGCGGTGGGGCGACCTGATCAAGGAGTACACCGCGAGCCGGGCGATGCCGCCGTGGAAGCCCGTGGGCGGGCCCGCGTACCGGAACGAGCGCACGTTGCCGAAGGCCGAAGTCGACCTGCTCGCGGCGTGGGTCGATGCGGGGTGCCCGGAAGGAGACCCGAAGCAGGGGCCGCCGGCGAAGGTGTTCGCGGGCGGCGCGGAGTGGCAGTTCGGCAAGCCGGACCTGATTGTCGAGATGCCCGCCAAGTTCCACCTCGGGCCGACCGGCCCGGACCACTTTCGCGCGGTGGTCATGCCCACCGGCCTGAACGTGGACAAGATGATCGTGGCCTACGAGGTGAAGCCGGGGAATCCGCGGATCGTCCACCACACGGTCAACTACTTCGACACCACCGGCACGGCGCGCCAAATGGAGAAGGCCGAAGCGGACCGCAAGAAGGCAGCGGGCGAACCTGACCGCGGCCCGGGGTACACGGCCGCGATGGGCATCGGGTTCACCCCACCGAAGCCCAACTCCATTGGCGGCATCGGCGGGTGGACGCCCGGCCTGCGCGGGTTTGCCCTGCCTTCCGGCACCGGGTACGCGCTGCCCAAAGGTTCCGACGTGGTAGTTCAGATGCACTACCACCGCACCGGCAAGCCGGAGACGGACCGCACGAAGATCGGCCTGTACTTCGCGAAGGACGGCGCGGATCTCAAGCCGCTGAAAGCCCTCGTCGTGCCCGGCCTCGTCTCGCCGACCGCCGCGCACAAACCGTTCGAGACGATCCCGGCGGGGAATGCGGCGTTCGAGGTCCGCGGGCGCGTGATCGTCGAACAGGACTGCACCATCCACTCGGTCCTGCCGCACATGCACATGCTGGGCAAGAAGATCAAGGTGACGATGACCCCGGCCGGCGGCGCGGCGCGTGTGTTGGTAGACATCCCAGAGTGGGACTACAACTGGCAGGAGAGCTACTTCTTCAAGGACCCAATCGCGGTGAAGGCCGGGACGATGTTCGAGGTGAGTGCGGTGTTCGACAACAGCGCGGGCAACCCGAACAACCCGTCCGCACCGCCGCGGGACGTGAAGCGCGGTCCGCAGACCACCGACGAGATGCTGTTCGGGTTCATCCGGGCCACGTCCGACACGCCAAGCCCGTTGATCAAGACAAAACTGCTAACCGATCCGAAGGACTACGCCCCCACTCCGAAGCGCTGATCCTCTCTCGTCGTTCCTTTCCCACGGCGGTCCCTCCGGGCCGCCGCTCAACCGGTTCGTCTCACATCTGGAGTGCGCTCCCATGTCCGCTCACGCGCCGACCGACCGCTATCACGCCCTCGACAGCCTGCGCGGGTTCGCGATGTTCCTCGGCGTTTTGCTCCACGTCGCGATCTCGTTCATGGTGACGCCGCCGGCGTTCTGGCCGGTGCGCGACGGCAACCCGACCCCACTCGCGGATCTGTTCCTGATCGCGGTCCACGACTTCCGGATGCAACTGTTCTTCCTGCTGGCCGGGTTTTTCGGCTGCCTGCTCTACAAGAGGTACGGCCTCGCGGGCCTGACGAAACACCGGCTGAAGCGGGTCGCAATGCCGTTCGCGCTGGCGCTGCTGTTCGTCGTCCCGACCGTGCAGGCGGTCGGCATGTACGCGGAGGTGGAGAACATCCGCGCGGGGTCGGTGCGCGGGGAGCCGTCGCCGCAGCGCGCTCACGCTGCAGGGCTTGTGGCCGCGAACCCGGAGGCGAGCACCGCGAGGCTCACCGCCGATTACGTCCTCTCCGGCGCGTCGTTCGCCCGGTTCCCGCTGCTGCACCTATGGTTCCTGTACTATTTGCTCCTCTTCGTGGTGACGGTCGCGGTGCTCGCGCCGCTGCTCGGCCGGCTCACGGGCACACGCCTGCTGGCACATTGCGACGCCGCGTTCCGCCGCGTAGTCGAGGGCCGCGGGCGCGTGCTCGTGCCCGCGCTGCTGACGTTCCCGCTGATGCTGCCGATGCGGTGGATCGTGGACACGCCGTCCACCTGGAACCCGCAGTGGCACATCGTCGGCTACTACTTCGCGTTCTTCGCGTTCGGGGGGATGCTGTTCCGTCACCGCGACCTCGTGCCGACCTTCGGCCGCGGGTGGAAGCTCAACCTGGCGCTCGCGACCCTCGTCGTGCTGCCGGTGTGGGTGGGGCTGATCGTGACGGGCGCGGCCAAACAGAGGGAGGGCACCGAGGTGTTCGCGTGGCAACTCGGCGGGTTCGCAGCGTCGGTGCTGTACACGTGGCTGATGATCTGCGGACTGTGGGGCGCGTTCCTGCGGCTGTTCGCCCGCGAGTACGCCTGGGTTCGCTATATGGCCGATTCCGCGTACTGGTGCTACCTCGCCAGCCTCACGCCGATTGTCGCGTTCCAGTTCGCGGTGAAGGACTGGCCCCTACCGGCTCTGGTGAAGGGCGCGCTGGTGACCGGAGCGACGATGGCGGTGCTGCTCGCGAGTTACGAGTGTTTGGTGCGGTATACGTTCATCGGCGCGATCCTGAACGGCCGGAAGTACCGGAAGCGTGGGCCGCTCGCGGCTTCGCGAGTTGCCCGCGAAGCCGCAAGCGGCGAACCCGTTGAAACAGGTCACTCCAAATAGAAGCTCACTGGTCATCGGGGAACAACCGCTGGTCGCCGAGGGACACGAAGAACCCGTACACCGCGAGCGCGACCAGTACCAGCGCGGCGGTGAGCGTTGTCCCCGCGTACCAGGCGTGTGGCGTGAACGTCAGCGGCATGATGTTCAGCATCGAGGTCGTGAACGACGCGATCAGAGTGGCGACCCAGCCGTAGCGAACCGCGGTGAGCGCGAACAACCCGACGACCGTCACCGAACCGATCCAGACGAGGACCGATTTCTGGTGCAGCGTGGCGACCGGCTGCGCGGCGCTGACCGCCGTCACCGCGATGACGATAACGAGAGCCAGCGACTCGCGTCGGAACAGAAGACCAAACAGGAGCAACAGGACGAAGGTTCCGGCGGCGCGAAGCAGCGCCACACCGACCAGCACGAGGATGATGCCCGGCGGGACGTTGGGGGTGAGCGGCTCGTACACCGGCGAGAGGAGGTAATAAGTACCCAGGGCCGCCGCGATCAGTTTCAGGGGGAACGCGGCGCACGCCCCCACAATCAGCCCGACGAGGACATCGCGACCGACGAGCGGGTCGCGCAGGCGGCCGTTGAGCACGCGCTTCCAGGTACTCAGCCGTTCCGGCCACCGCCGCCGCATGTATGGCTCGACGGCCAAATAGCACACCAACAGGATCAGCCCCCAGAACGACATGATCCCGAAGCTGTTCATCAGCAGGACGCGCTCAACGTGCAGCGACCGCGTGTGGCTGGTGATGAGCACCCACCCGACGAATGCGGAGACGGCGTAGATGGCGACGACGCGCAGCCCCCCCGATATGTCTGCCCGGCCCAGACGCCAGTTGCGGTAGGCGACGGGCCCGGCGGCGGCGACCGCGAGCAACAGGATCGCGATGGAGACAAGCCCACCCGCCAACCGGCGCTGTGCTTGAGCCTCGACGTTTTCGCCTTCCGCCCGGTCGGGCCGGTCCTTCCCATCGGAAAACGGTTCTCCCACGCGGAAGTACACCGGGTTCCCGTCGCACACAGCCATCACTACGCGCTTCCCCGTGCCACCCACTTCCTGCAAGGCCCACACGTCGTCCGCGAACACCAGCGGGCGGCGCTTCGGGGGCACCCGGACAAAGTTCGCTCGGTCCAACTTGGATGCTTGGAAGAGTTCTCGCTCCCAGTGCTCGCGCCATTCGTCGCGTGTCCGCCCCTCCGTTGGTCGGGCGGTTCGAGTCGGAACCGCGTGGTATTCGAGCAACCGGCCGTCCAGATCGAGCAGCACGCACTCCATTCCGGACGTCGCGAGCGGCGGATCGGTGGGGGTCACACGGTTCGCGGGCGTGTGGTGGTCGGGGCCACAGCGATACCAAAAGTACACCAGCGGCGAGCGCTCGTCGTGGCCGGGCCGCCAGGCGGTGGAACTCCTGTTGCTGGCGTACCGGACGAGGTCCAAATCCCACTCGAATCCGTTGTTCTCTGCTTTCTGTTTGTTCTTGTTGCCGAGTGACCCCACGATTTCCTTGGCTCGTTCGTGTAGGTAGTCGCGGCTCTTCGCCTCCGGCAGTTGCCGGTACGCCATCGTCCAATCCGCGATGGCCGCGTGAATCAGGAGACCAAGCAACGCGGCACCCAGAAGCGCCAGTGCAACCTTGGGGCGAAGCGGCTTGCTCTCGACCCACCTCTCCACTTCCTTTGGGGTGGGGAGCGGCAGTGCCTCGCTCACCTCGCGAGCCGACGCGGGGCGCTTCTTCGGATCACGCTCCAAACACCAGAGGATCGCTTTCTCCAAGACCGGATCGAGCCGGTCAACCAGATCGGACGGGCGCGGCGGGATTGTGTCCGCTTGCTGCCGAACTAACTCGGCGCGCGTGCTGCCGGGGAACGGGCGCTGTCCGGTCGTCAGTTCGTAGAGGATCAGCCCCAGCGCGAAGAGGTCGCTGCGCGCGGTCACCTCCTTGCCGCTGAGTTGCTCCGGGGCCATGTAGAGAACCGTGCCCGCGCCGACCTCATCGGCGCTAAGGCCGACCGCGGCGGCCGCCAGCCCGAAGTCGGCAAGTTTCACCGTTCCGTCGCCACTGAGCAGCACGTTCGCGGGCTTCAGATCGCGGTGGAGCAAGCCGCTCTCGTGGACCGCCGCGAGGCCGTCGCACAGCTGCCGCGCGTACGCGATCACCTCGGCGGGAGCGAACCGCCCGGACGGGCGCATCCGCGATTGTGCGAGGAGGTTTCCCCCGGCCACGTACTCCATCACCAGGAACCGCGAGCCGTTGTGAGCGCCGAGGTCGTGGACCCGACAGACGTTCTTGTGGGTCACCTTGCGGGCGAGTGTTACCTCCTGCCGAAACCGTTCGATCCAGGTCTGGTCGTCGGCCCGGTCTCCGCGCAAGAATTTGAGCGCGACTTGCTCGCCGAGTTCCAGGTCTTCCGCCTGGTACACCTCACCCATCCCACCCGATTCGGGCGTCGAGACGATCTCGTACCGGCCGGCCAGCAGCGTTCCCGGCGGAAATCGGGCTTCGCGGCGGCGCGCGTCGGAACTGCGCCGCGAGTCGGACTTGGGTGTCGCGTGGGCCGACGTCTGGGCGAACAGTTCGGCAATCACGGGCTCGTGCTGCCGGAATCGCGCGGCGTACTCCGCGGCGTTCGGCACCTCGCCGCGCTGCCGGCGGTAGGCCAGTTCGACGACCAGGAGCTCGCGGAACAGCGCGCCGCGCGCGGCTTCCGGCTCGCGGGTGAGGAAGTCCTCGATCCGCGGGCGACCACCGCCCAGACACGCTACCTCGAACTCTTCGATGCTCGGTTCGCGGCGCT
>SXHE01000137.1 GCA_005773755.1 Planctomycetia bacterium | reverse complement strand
TCCACCGCCAGCCAATCCAGCAGTTCCGGGTGCGTCGGGAAGCTGCCTTGCAAGCCGAAGTCGTTCTCCGTTTCGACCAGCCCGCGGCCGAAGAACTTCTGCCACTCGCGGTTCACCGTGACCCGCGCCGTCAGCGGGTTCTCGGCGCTCGTCAGCCACTTCGCGAGGTCGAGGCGCGTCAGGCGCTTGCCCGCGCTCGCAGCGCCGATCGCTGTAGGGTACGCGGGTTGAACCGCGTCGCCCTTGCGAAGGAAGTCGCCGCGGATCTGCACGAACGTCTGGCGCGACTTCGCCCGCTCGCGCAGCACCAGTGTCGTCGGCACCTTGCCCTGCGCGCGCTTGATGTGGTCGCGGATGATGGCGATGTCTTCGCGGCTGCCGCCGTTCTTCTGGAGCCAGAACTCCATCTGGTTCAGCTTGGCGATGGTGTCTTCGAGGTTCTGCGGGCCACCGATGGGCATCGTCGGTTCGTCGCACGAGTCGAAGAAGGCGTACAGCCGGTAGTAGTCCTTCTGCGAAACCGGGTCGTACTTGTGGTCGTGGCACTGGGCGCAGCCGGCCGTCAGGCCGAGCCAGACGGCCGCGGTGGTGTTCGCGCGGTCCACCGTGCGCTCGACGCGGAACTGCTCCGCGTCCGTCCCACCCTCCTCGTTGAAACTCGTGTTGCGATGAAACCCCGTGGCGACCTTCTGCGCGATGGTCGCGTTCGGCAGCAGGTCGCCCGCGAGTTGCTCGCGCGTGAACTGGTCGAACGGCATGTCGTCGTTGAGCGCCTTGATGACCCAATCGCGGTACGGCCAGATGAGCCGCGGGCCGTCGATGGTGTAGCCGTTGCTGTCGGCGTAGCGGGCGAGGTCGAGCCAGTGCCGGGCCTGCCGCTCCCCGTAGTGCGGACTCGCGAGCAACCGGTCCACCACCTTTTCGTAAGCCTGCGGCGAATCGTCCTTGAGGAACGTCTCGACTTCCGCGGGCGTGGGCAACAGGCCGGTCAGGTCGAGCGTCACGCGGCGGATGAGCGTCGGCTTGTCTGTCTCTTTGCTCGGCGCGAGTTTGTCCTTGTCCAGGCGCGCGCGGACGAAGGCATCGATGGGGTGCGCGCCGGCAGGAACCGCGGGGCGCTTGGGCACCACGAAGGCCCAGTGAGTGGGGTACTCCGCGCCCTGATCGATCCAGGCTTTCAGCTTCGCCACCTGATCCGGCGTCAGCCGATCCGCGACGCCGACCGGCGGCATGCGCCCGTCGTCGCCGTCGGCGAGCAGCACGCGCTTCAGCAGTTCGCTGTTCGCGTGCTTGCCGGGCGTAAGAGCGCCCTTGTTGATTGCCGCGTCGCGGTCGTCGAGGCGCAGCTTCGCCTTCTGCGTCGCGGGCCCGTGGCACTTGAAGCAGTTGTTCGACAGGATCGGCCGGATGTCGCGCCCGAAATCCACCTTCTCCTCGGCGCGGGCCGATGGTGCGAAGGTGAGGAGTGCTACGACCGGCAGCAGGACGCGAGCAATCGGCATGGCGGCTCCGGGAGCGGGCCGAAGCGGGTAGGGAGAGCGCATCCCGACAGGATACCGCGAACGCGGGCCGCGTGCAGCAAAAAGGCGCGCCGATCAGCCCTCTGTAGCCGGCCTCACATTCGTGGTCCCGATGCGTGTGGATCGGGGTGGTAAAACCCCTCCCCCGGCCCCTCCCCGGTGCGGGGAGGGGTGGTTTCGCGATTGAACAACCGGTATGCAGCCCGGCGCGCGGGAAGTAAGACAACTGTGCTCCCCCTCCCCGCACCGGGGAGGGGGTTGGGGGGAGGGGTTTACCACGCGAACCATACACCGCCAGCGGGACCACGAAAGTGAGACCGGTCACCTCGACGCGGTCAGCAGGTCCGGCAGTGCGGCGACCGACCGCAGCACGCGGTCCGGCGCGACGCCATCGACCGGGGCGAACTCGCCGCTTCCGTCGCTCGACACGATCCACACGGGAACGCTCGCGGCGCGGGCGGTTTGCACGTCCACGATCATGTCGCCGACGTACACCGTTTCGCCCGCTGAAACTTCTAGCCGCTTCAGCCCCTCCAACAACATGGCGGGGTCGGGCTTGGGGCGCTGGCCCACGTCGTCCGGGCCGAGCACGCACGCGAAGTAGGCGCTCAGCCCCAGTGCCCGGACCAGCTCGCGCGTGAACTCGACGCGCTTGTTGCTGCACACGCCCATGAGCACGCCGCGCCGCGCCAGTTCGGGGAGTGCGTCCGCGACGCCGGGCATGAGCCGCGTCTCGGACACCATGACCCGTGCGTGGTGCTCGCGGTAGCGGGCAACGGCTTCGTCTACCGGCGCGCCGGGCGCGAGGTCGGCCATCAGGTTCGCCAGCCCGTACCCGACGTACTTGCTCACTTCCGCCTGCGTGAGCGGTTGTAGCCCGTAGCAGGTGCGAACGTGGTTGGTGCTGGACGTGATCGCGGCGAAGCTGTCCGCGAGCGTGCCGTCGAAGTCGAAGAGGGCGCAGCGGATCGGCATGATATTGGCGGGGAGGTGTGGGATACGCGCGGCGGGGGCTTACACCGCCGACCCGCTCCGGCTATCGTATAACCGGGTCCGCCTTCCGCCCCCGCGAGCCGCCGCATGGTCGCACCGCTGCCCGAAAAGCTGTCGCCGGAACTGGTGTTCCGCGAGTACGCCCCGCGCATCTACAACCTCGCGCGGCGGATGCTCGGCAACGACACCGACGCCGAGGACGTGACCCAAGACGTACTGCTCCAGGTGGTGCGCAAACTGCACACGTTCCGCGGCGACGCCCAGATTTCGACGTGGCTGCACCGGGTCACCGTGAACGCGGCACTGGCCCACCGGCAGAAGCGCGCGAACCGACAGAAGCACGAGACCGGCGACCCGGCCGACGAACTGCTCGAATCGGCCGCGCCCGAAACCGCCGTGAAGCGATGGAACGTGGCCCCCGAAGACCCTGTGCTCGCCGCGGAGCAACAGGAAGTGATCGAGAGGGCCATCAACGAGCTACCGGAGCCGTTCCGCGACGTGTACCTGCTGGCCGACGTGGAAGGGCTGCCGAACGCCGACATCGGCGACATGCTGGGGCTGAGCGTGGCGGCGGTCAAGAGCCGCCTGCACCGCGCCCGGATGCGGATGCGCGACCTGCTGGCCCCGCACTTCGAGGAGCTGAAATCATGACGTGCGAAGAGCTGATGGCCGCGCTGCTGGACTACACCGGTGGCGAGTTGGTGGTCGAGCACCGCGAAACGGTCGAGGTTCACATCAGCGGCTGCGAGCGGTGCGAGTCGTACGTGGCGACGTACACCCACACCACGCGCCTGGTGCGCGCGCTCCCGAAGTGCGGCGCACTCCCGCCCGCGCTGGAAGCCCGCCTGCGCAAAGCGCTCGAAGCGGAGTTGGGGGAAGGATGAGAGGTGAGCCGAGGAGTCGT
>SXHE01000136.1 GCA_005773755.1 Planctomycetia bacterium | reverse complement strand
GCTCACTTCTTGTGCGGGAACGGCGGCGCGCCGGCCGCGATCCACATGCGGATCGTCGCGATCTCGTCCGCCCCGAGGCGCTCGTACCCCTTCGGCGGCATGAACTTGATCGTCGGGTTCGTCACCGGCGCGGTGACGACCTTGTACAGTTCGGACTGGTCCGGCGCGCCCGGCACGACCACCTTGAGCCGGGTGACGAGGAGATCGTGGTTCAAGATGCGGATGCCGCCGTCCACCTTCGCGACCACGCCCCCGGCTTTCGACGCCTTGTGACACTCGATGCACTTCGCCTCCATGATCCCGCGAACCTTGTCGGCCGCCTCGGAATACGGGACGAAGGGCGGGGTCGGGTTTTGAGGGTCTTCGGGCGGGAACTCCGGCGCGCCGCCGATGATCCAATCCTTCAGAACCGCCAGCTCAGCGGCATCGACGCGCGGGAGCCACTCGTCGTCCTCTTCGGGTGGCATCGAACCGTCGTCGATCCGCCGGATGAGGCGCGAGCGATCGGGCAGTCCGAGCACCAAATGGTTCCGATCCGGGTCCAGCAGCGAGGCCCGGTCGAGCACGTTGAAGTTCCCCTCGGTGCTGGCCCCGCCGTGGCAGGCGAAGCAGTGGCGGTGCAGGATCTCGCGCGCCTGCGGGGCGACTTCTACCGCGCGCCGGTTCAGCCGCTCGTACTCGGCGCGGGTGAACTCGACGGCCCCGCCGCGGCGGTACTCCGCCACCACCAGCACGGCCGCGACCGCACTCGTCACCGCGACCAGCGTCGCCACAGCGATCCAGGCCGGGTGCCGGCGGGCCCAGCGCCCGGCGCGGTTGAGGCGCGACACGCGCCGCGCCGTAACCGGGCGTCCTTCGAGGAACCGTTGCAGGTCGTCGGCCAGCGCTTCGGCGCTCGCGTACCGGCGGGCCGGGTTCTTCTCCAGGCACTTCAGGCAGATCGCTTCGAGGTCGCGCGGCACGTCGGCCTTCACCCGGCGCGGCTCGGCCGGCTCGTCGGAGATCACCTGCCGGAGCGTTTCCAGAACTGTGTGCCCCTTGAACGGCGGGCGACCGGTGAGCGCTTCGTACAGCACCGCGCCCAGCGCGTACACGTCGCACGCCGGGCCGATGGCGTCCGAGTGCCCCTGCGCCTGCTCCGGGGCCATGTAGGTGGGCGTGCCGATCACCTCGCCGGTCGCGGTGTGGTCCGTGTCCGCGCCCAGCCGCTTCGCCAGCCCGAAGTCGGTGATCTTGGGGACGTCGATTGCCAGCAAGATGTTTGCCGGCTTCAGGTCGCGGTGAACGATGCCGCGCGAGTGGGCGTGGTGCGTCGCGCGGGCGACCAGTTCGATCCACGTCGCGGCGGCGGTCGCGGGCAGCGGGCCGGCTTCGAGCCGGTGCGCGAGGGTGCCCCCCGCGACGTACTCCATGCTGAAGTACCAGTGCCCGTCCACCTCGCCGACTTCGTAAATCTGCACGATGTTCGCGTGGTGGAGCCGGGCGACGGCCTCGGCCTCGGTGCGGAACCGGGCGAGTTGCTTCGGCCCGACCCGCAGCCCGGCGATCATCTTCAATGCGACCGTCCGGCGCAGCTCGATCTGCGTGGCCTTGTACACGACGCCCATGCCGCCGTGGTCGATCAGCTCGAGCACCTCGTAACCGAGCGGGCGCAGTTTCTGTGCGAGGTGCGGGGGAATCGTCGTCGGCGGCGCGAGCGTTTCGCCGCAGGTTCCGTCCGGGCTGACGCCGAGCATCCGCTCCATCGACTCGAACGCGGCGATGCGGCGGGCCAGTTCGCCGGCCAGTGACGGGTGATCGGCGCACAACTCCGCGAGCGGCGGCGCGGCCCCGCCCCGGCGCTGGTCCTGCCAGCGGATCAGCAGCTCGTCGAGTGTGCCGGACGAAGACACAGGCGCTCCTATGAGCCGGGGGCCTCGCCGCCGCGGGCGCGGTGCAGGGCCAGCATCGCCGCTTGCCACCGGCGCTGAACGGTGCGCACCGACACGCCCAGCACCTCGGCGGCGTCTTCCTGCGTCAGCCCCTGGTAAAAGATCAGGCCGAACGCTTCGCGGTCTTCTTCCGGCAGATCGGCGACCTGGTTGTGGAACTCGGTCCAGTCGGTGATGGCGGCGGGGTCGTTCGTCAGGTCCGGGTTGTCGCGGTCGGGGCGCGCCTCGCCGGGGCCGGCGGGGCCGCTCTCGTGATGCGCGGCAGCGTTCTCGCGCCCGGAGAAGTGGCGGGCCAGATCGATCAGTTCGCGCCGCACCTGGACCGTGGCGAGCGCGTAGAAGTCGCGCGCGGTCGCCGGGCGCACCTGTTCGAGCGCCCGGCACAGGCGGATCAGCGCGCTCTGGAGCACGTCGTCGGTCTGTGCCCAGCGGCGGACCCGCGGGTAGTCGCGCAACATGCGGTGCGTGAGCACCTCGAGCCGCTTGCCGGCGCGCACGATCAGGTCGTTGAGCGCGGCCGGGTCGCCGGCGCGCACGCGCGCGAGGCACGCTTCCAGCCCGTCGGTACTGGTGGACCCGTCCTGCATACTGCGACCGCTCGATTCGGTGGCGTTCAGTCTACCCGCCCCGCGCCGCCGAACCAAGACCGAACGCGCGCGCGCCGGGCGCGCGCAAGCCCCACAACCGCTACTACGCGCATGCGCGTGGTGATTGGCCGGTTCCGCTGTTTCCGCTGCTTCCTCAGAGGGGTGGGTGGGGCATTGTAATAAGAAGGGCGCGCCGGTGGCGGGTGACGCGCCACCGACCGCGCGACGGCCTTACCCCTTCGTGAGGAAGTCCCAACCCTTGCGGTACTCCTTGCTCACGAGCTTGGTCGCCTTTTCGGAGTTCGTGAACTGGAGCTTCGCGAAGTTCCACTTCAGCATCGTACCCGCGAACCGCACCGCGATGTTGCCCAGAAGCATCGTCTCGGTGAGGCGGCCGGCGTAGTCGAAGTTGGACGACGCCAGCGCCGGCTTTCCGGCCACGATCGCGTCGAACCACTCCTTCTTCATGTGCGCGTCGTGATCGGTGTCGACGCCGGCGGGCAGCTTCTCCGGCTTCGTCGTCTGAATGCCGGACAGGTCCACGTCCTTGTGCGCGACGAGCTGGAACTTCGCGCCGTAGTCGTTGGGGCTGAACAGCACGCCCTTCTCGCCGACCAGAATCGAGCCGCTGTCCGACAGTTTCTCGCCCTTCTTGAGCAGCTTCGCGAGCAGCTCGTCCGGGGGCAGCACCAGTTTGCCGTCCTTCGTCCCCTCGTACCAGTGGAGGGTGCAGGCCGGCAGTTCGCCGCGGGCGGGGAAGATGTACTGGATGTGCGCCCACGCGGGGAACGTCTCGGCGTTGATCTCGCCGGCCTCGGCGACCACCGCGACCGGGGCGTCGAGCTTCAGCGCGCGGAACGCCATGTTCGCGGTGTGGCACGCCATGTCGCCCAGCGCGCCGGTGCCGAAGTCCCAGTACCCGCGCCAGTCGTGCGGGTGGTACGCGGCGCGGGTGGCCGTGGTCATGGCGAACGGCCGCATCGGGGCCGGGCCGATGAAGTGGTCCCAGCTCACGTGCTTCGGGACCGGCGCTTCCTTCGGCCGCGCGGTGATGTCCGGTGACTGCTTCCAGTAGTGCGCCGGGCGGTTCGTCCAGACGTGGGCCTCGCGGACCGGGCCGAGCGTGCCCGCGTGGATGAGTTCGACCGCGCGGCGCAGGCCGTTGAGCGCGGACCCCTGGTTACCCATCTGCGTACACACCTTCGCCTTCGCCGCGACCTCGCGCATGAGCCGGGCCTCGAAGACCGTATGCGTGAGCGGCTTCTGAACGTAGACGTGCTTGCCGGCCCGCATCGCCAGCACCGCGGCCGGGGCGTGCGAGTGGTCCGCGGTCGACACGGTCACGGCGTCGATCTGCTTGTCCATCGCGCTCAGCATCTCGCGGTAGTCGATGTACTTCTTCGCGCTCGGGAACGCCTCGCCCTTGAGGTTCAGTCGCTGGTCGTCGATGTCGCACAGGGCGACCACGTCCATCAGCTTGCCGGCCTGGTCGATGTCGCTGGAGCCTTTGCCACCGATCCCGATCCCGGCGAGGCGCACCTTCTCGTTGGCCCCGTACGCGCGGCGCGCGGACGCGGCCTCCGCAGTGAGGAAGTACCCGAGCGCGCCGACCTGAAGCGCGCGGCGGCGGGTGATGCGACGAGTCATGGGAGAGGCTCCTTCGTGGTGGAGAGACGAACCCAAAGCCTACCCGCCGTGGCGGGCCGTGTCCACAATCACAGCCGGTGACGGATGGCCCACAAGTCCGGGAACACCGGGAGCCACAGCGAGCGCTTGAGAAACTCGACGCCGAGCGAGCCGCCGGTGCCGCGCTTGCTGCCGATGGTGCGCTCCACCAGTTTGATGTGCCGGTACCGCCACTCCTGCAAGCCCTCGTCGAAGTCGGTCATCAGTTCGAACAGAATCTCCATGTCCGGCTGGCTCTTGTACAGCCGCAGGATACCCTCTTCGATCTGCTCGTCGGGCTGCGTGGGTTGCGTGAGGTCGCGCGCGCTGAGGTGGTGCGGGATCGGCACGCCGTGCATTCCGAGGAACGCATAGAAGGCGTCCACGAGCGACGGCTCGTTCAACCGCTTCACGAGGCGGTCGTAGGCCGGCGTGCCAGTCGGCTGATGCTGGAGCATGTCGGCGCGCTTGTAGCCGAGCAGGAACTCCAGCTCGCGGAACTGGGCCGATTGAAACCCGCTGGCCTTGTCGAGCCGGTCGCGGAAGCTGTTGAACGACATCGGCGTCAGCGTTTCGACAATGTCCACCTGTTCGACCGCGACCTTCATGATAGTGCGGGCGCGCTTGAACGTGCTGATCGCGGGGTAGGTGCGCCCGGCGGCGAGATCGGCCTTCACCTTGTCGAGTTCGTGCAGCAGCAGCTTGAACCACAGCTCGTAAGCCTGGTGAACGACGATGAACAGCAGTTCGTCGTGCTCTTCCGGCTCCGACCGCGGCTGCTGAAGCGCGAGCAGTTCCTCGACGTGCAAGTAATCGGCGTAGGTCAGTTCCACGGCAAAGCCTCCCGCGCACCGGCGACACGGGTAGCTTACAAAAGCCGTGTCACACGCGATCGATCCCTTCTCCTCACTTGCCTCGCGCGCGGCGCGCGGCGAGAATCGGGCGCTGCCGACTTCTCCCGCCTGTGAGGTTCGCCGATGAACCTGTCCGAATGCCCCGGGTGCGGGCTGCCGCGCGAGGGCGAGACCGCCGCGAAGGTGTGCCCGCTGTGCGGCTACGACCCCGCCAAGCCCGCGCCCGTCGTGCCCGAACCCGCGCCGAAACCGGCGGCGAAGGCCGAACCCGCGCCGAACGAGCCGGCCCCGCCCAGCGGCGGGCGCGCGATGCTGCTGCTCACGCTCGCCGTGCTGATCCTCGGGGGCGGCGGCGCGTTCGTGTTCTGGCCCAAGCCCGAACCGAAGCCGGACGACAAGGGCGACACCGCGAAGGCCGCCAAGCCCGACCCGCAGCCGCCGGTCGTGCCGCCCGCGCCCAAGCCCAAACCGCCGGACGTGATCCCGCCGAAGGTCACGCCACCCGACGCGCCGCTGCCGCCGATCAAGTGGATCGAGACCGCGCCCGACCCGCGACCGTTTGTGAAGGGCGCGCCGCCGAAGCCGCGCGCGGGCACCTTCACCGCGCCGCTGCTGCCGGCCGACGCGATCCGCATCGACGGCAACCTCGCGGACTGGAAGGACATCCCGCACCTGACGCTCACAGTCAACCAGCGCGGCAAGCCGACGAAGAAGGTGGCGACCGCGCCGAAGACGCAGAAGGCGTTCGTCGCGTACTGCCCGAAAGGGTTGCTGGTCGCGGCCGAGGTGGTCGACACCAGCGGCGAGTTGGAGAACGTCCCCAAACCGGACAAGGGCGCGTGGGGTTTCTGGGACAACGACGCGCTGGAGGTGTTCATCGACACGATCAACTCGCGCGACCCGGATCGCGGGGCGCTGCACCATCACCAGTTCTTCGCGTTCCCGTTCGGCACGAAGTCGGACGACGGCGCACGCGGGTACGAGTCGAAGATCATCCGCACGGCCTGGACCATCGCCCCGCTGAAGGGCGCTGCGGTGATGGAGCGAGCCGGCCGCAAGACCGACACCGGCTGGACCATCGAAATGCTGATCCCGTACGCGGCGCTGCGGCAGAACGAAGTGAAGCCGGGCGCGAAGATCGGGTTCGAGTTGCAGCTCGATACGGGCACGAACGTGTACTACTTCTGGGCCTGCGACGACCCGAACCTGCGCGTGAGTATGCACCCGCACGCCTGGGGCGAGGTGCTGCTCGCGGGCGCGGACGCGAAGCTGGAACTGCTCGGCACGGACGGTCGACCGAGCGCGAAAGCGGTGCCCGGCGCGCCGCTCACGGTGTACCTCACCGACCCCGACCTCGCGCTCGACCCGGCAAAGCCGCTCCCGAGCGTGACCGTGCGCACGCGGGCCGGCGCGGAGCGCACGATCGCGCTGCGCGAGACCGCGCCCGCGTCCGGCGTGTACGTCGGCACCATCGCCACGAAGCCAGCGCCCGGCCTTCGCGCAGCGAACCTGCTCGAACTGGCCACCGGCGACACGGTGGCAGTTGAGTACGTCGAACCGCTCCGCGCCAGCGGCGACCGCGACCGCGTCCTGCGCGCCGAGTTCTCCACCAAGTGACGCACGTTGACCGCCCCGCGCCCCGCCGGGTAATGTGAGTACAGGAGGTTCGCGATGACGATCACACTGCCGGACGAGCTGCGCGACGAACTCGAGCGCAAGGCCCACACCGCCGGGTTTCCCACCGTGGACGAATACGTCTGCTGGCGGCTGCAAGAGCCGGACGAAGCCGACGTTGAGTTCACCCCGCAAGACCTGGGCCACGAGAGCCAAGAGGCGCTCGAGGCGCATTTGCTCAAGGCGCTGGAAAGCCCCGCGATCACGGTCGGGCCGGGATTCTGGGATGACCTGCGCAGGAGGTCGATCGCGCGGGCCGAAGAGTTGAAGGGGCGGCAATGAGCATCATCGTACGAGAGCGGGCACTGGAGGAAGCGGCCGATCTGGTCGGTCAGATCCGCATCTCCAATCCGCGTGCGGCCGACGACGTTCAAGATGCGATCCAACACACCCTGGAGTTGCTCGAATCGCAACCGCTCTCCGGGGGCCGGTACCACACCCGGAACCCGAACGTTCGCGGGGCGCGGATCACGACCGTCAGCGGGTACCGGCAGTTCGTGGTCCTCTACCTGCCGACCGCGGACGGCATCGAGGTGCTCCACATCGTTCGCGGGCGACGCAACCTGGGCCGCGTCGTCGCACAAGATTGATGAGAGCCGCGGGCCGCTGCTGGCGGCGCACGCGCGGGGCGGATACACTCGGCGCACCACATCGGAGGGGCACCCGTGTCCACACGCATCGCGGCGGTTCTGGTCCTCGCGCTGTTCGCGCTCTCGGCCGCTGCGCAGGAGCCGAAGACCGCGAAGGAGTTCTTCGACCGCGGGACGAAGCGCGCCGACCTCGGCTTCCCCGACCGCGCACTCGCGGACCTCGACGCGGCCATCAAGCTCGACCCGAAGTTCGCCCCGGCCTTTGCCGCGCGCGGGGCCGCGCACCAGGCGCTCGGCAGGCTCAACGAGGCCCTCGCGGACTTCGACGCGGCCATCAAACTCGACCCGAAGCTGCCCGGCCCGTACACCGAGCGCGGCACCCTGTACGCCTCGCGCGGCGATTACGTAAAGGCGACGGCCGATCTCGATGAAGCGATCAAGCTCGACCCGGCGAACACCACCGCGTACCGCGTGCGCGGCCTCTGCCGGATGCGGACCGGCGACACCGAGGCCGCGCTGAGAGACGCGGGCGAAGCGATCAAGCTCGCGCCGAAAGACCCCGCGGGATACAACCACCGGGCCGGCATACTCGCGGCCCGCGGCGACTGGGCCGACGCGCTCAAAGACCTCGACGAGGCGGCCCGCGTCGGTCCGAACTTCGCCGAAGGGTTCCGCGCCCGCGCGGTCGTCCTCGCGTGCTGCCCGTATGCCAAGTACCGCGACGGCGTGCAGGCGTTCAAGGACGCCGAACGCGCCCGCGAGCTGATGGGCGCGGCGAACGGGTTCGCACTCGAAGCGCTCGCCGCAGCCACGGCCGAACTCGGCGACTACGCGAGCGCGGAGAAGTGGCAGAAGAAGGCCAACGACGACCCGCTGTACGCGGCGGCTGCCGGCACGACGGCCGCGGACCGGCTCGCGACGTACACCGCGAAGCGCCCGTACCGGCTCGACCCGCCGCTGCTCGGCACCGATGCCAAAGCCCACGTCACGCGCGGCAACCAGTTCTTCGTGCGGGGCCAGTACGACCGCGCGATCCGCGACTACGACGCGGCCATCAAGCTCGACCCCAAGAGCGCGAAAGCCTTCTACGGCCGCGGGTGCGCCCACGCCCGCACCGAGGACTACATTCGCGCGCTGCTCGACCTCACGGAAGCGATCAAGCTCGACCCGAAGGACACGTCGTCTTATGTGGACCGGGCCATCGTTCGTGTGATCCGCGGCGACTGGGAACAGGCCGTAGCGGACTTCGACGAGGTCATCAAACTGGACCCGAAGCACGTCAACGCTCTGACGCACCGGGCGATGATCCGGGCGACCTGCCCCGAAGACAAACTGCGCGACGCTAAGAAGGCGCTGGCCGACGCGAAAGAGGCGTGCGAGCTGACGAACTGGAAGGCCGGCTACCCGATGGAGGGCTACGCCGCCGCGTGCGCGGAAGCGGGCAACTTCGAGGAAGCGATGAAGTGGCAGACGCGGGTACTGGCGGACAAGGACTACGTCGCGGCCAACGGGCCGAGCGTGCGGTTCCGGTTGGAGCTGTACCAGGCGAAGAAGCCGCTCCGCACCGGCACCGCACGCAAGGCGGATTGATACCCAGCCCCTCGATCACGGGTCGAGCTTCACTTCGGGGTCGAGCGCCTGCATCCGCTTGCGGTCGGCGGGATCGGGCAGCGCTTGCAGGAAGTGAACCAAGTCCCAGAGCTTGTCGGGCGTGCCGGGGGCCGCGCCCGTCACCTTGTCGTGGAACGCGGTCATGCCCGACGCGCCGATGCCGGCGTAGAGCCGCGCGTACAAGTCTTCGCCCTTGCGCCCGCCGCGGAACACGCCCAGCGTCAGGTTGCGGGGCTGGGCCACGGTGCCCCAGGCGTCCCACTTGAGCTGAAGCCCGCGCCCGTAGCTCGCGTGACACCCGGCGCACGCGAACTCGGTCGAGTTGTACAGCTTGAACCCGCGCACCGCGGACTTGAGCCGCTCGTCGCCACCAGCGAACGGCTCCGGCGGCACCGGGATCGGGTGCTTCGCCGCGAGGCCCCAGTTCAGCAGCACCCACACTTCGTGCTGCACGAACAGCCAGTCCAGTTCGCCGCCGTTGTAGTCCGGCGTGTCGTCGGTGTACTTCAGAACGTCCGCGATGGTGGCGAGCGTCGCGAACTCGGTCTCGCCCCGAATGCTCAGGTGAATCACGTAGCTCACCACGTCCTCGACTTCCTGGTCCGTCAGGGACGGGAACGCGGGCATGATGGTGCCCTCGATCCCGATGCGCACGGTGCGCACGAGGTCGGCGCGGCTGGCACGGTTGCTCGCGCCCAGCCCCTTCTTCGGGAGCTTCGGCGGCGCGAACGCGGAGACGTACTTGAACACGCCCTGTCGGTAGTCGCGCGGGGTCGGGCCGCCCTCGACCGCCTGCGCCGGGTCGCCCGCCCCGCTCGGCCCGTGGCACTGCATACACCAGCGCCGGTACAGCCCCGACCCGCGTGCGAGCGTAGCCTCGTCCAGTTTCAGTTCCGCCTGTGCCGCGACCGCGGCCTCCCAGTCCGCCTTCCAGAGCGCGTGCTTGAACGAGCCGAGCTTCTGCTTTGCGGCTTTTAGGGTCGCGCCGAGCGTCGGCTTTTCGGGGTCGACGCGCACGACCGCGCTGGCGACGACCGTGTCCCAGTCTAGCAGGCGCACGGTGGGCGCGAGCGGCGAGCCGAAGTGCGCGTCCACCAGCCGCGCGACGCGGTCGGCCTGCGTCGGCGACAGCACCTCCGTGTTGAGCGGGTCGAGGATGCTCTTGCCGCGCTGGTCGAGCAGCAGCTTGGCGAGGTCGCGGTCGGGCGTGTTGGGGAACAGGCGCGCGCTGCGCGGCGGCGGGAACCCGGCGGTCGGCCACCGCGACGGGCTACCGATTGGACTGGTGACCGCGAGCAGGTCCGTGCGCGGCGCGTAGCGCACCGCGAGCAGCGCCGCGGGCGCGGCCGGAGTGTCGCCGGGCGCGTTCGAACTACCGCACCCGGCGACGAGCGCCACCGACAGCGCGACGAACACGGCGAACGCAAACGTGGTGCGGATATAGTTCATGGCGTGTTTCGGACGAAATCTTCGCCCGCGGCGCTTGTGCTTCGGGTCGGAATGCCAACAATGGGACGGAGTCAGTTCACGGGCATCATTCTATGAATCGGGCCGTTCGCGCCGTACCCCTCCTCGTGTTGCTCCTCGCGTCGGCCGCGCCCGGTCAGCCCGGTGCCGGTGTCGCGCCGGAGTCGGCCGCGCTGCGCGGCGAATCGACCCAGACCCGCAAGCGGCTCGCCGAGGCCGAACAGAAACTCCTCAACGGCAAGGCCGCCGACGCCGCGGACGATCTTCAGCGGTTACTCGACGAGGTGCCGGACGACCTCATCACGCTCGACAACAAGCAGTACCGGTCGGCACGATGGGTCGCACACGGACTGCTCGCGAAGCTGCCGCCGGACGCGCTGAAGGCGTACCAGGACCGCACCGACCAACCGGCCAAGCGGCTCCTCGATCAGGCCAGGCGCGACCGCGACCCGCGCCCGCTGTGGCAGCTCCTCGACCGCTATTTCGTGTCGCGCCCGGCGGACGAAGCGCTACTGCTGCTGGGCGATCACCTGTTCGAGCGCGGCGAGTTCCGCGCGGCGGAAACGCAGTGGCGGCGGCTCGTGCCGGACGCGAGCGCGGACGTGGCGTACCCCGGCTCGAAGGCCGACCCCGCGCTCGTGCGCGCCCGCATCGCGCTCGCCGTCATCTTCCAGAATGATCCGGTACGAGCGAAAGCGGAGGTGGCCGCGTTCAAGGCCAAGCACCCGACAGCGACCGGCACGCTCGCCGGCAAGACCGGGCCGCTGGTGAACACCCTCCAGGCGCTGCTCGACGCGCCGCCGAAGCTGCCCCCGGACGCCGCCAGCGGGACCGCGTGGACCGCGTTCGGCGGCGGGCCGGATCGCGCAGGCCGTGTGTCCGGCGGCATCCCCAACGCCTGGCCCGGTCGCCCGACCTGGACCACTGCCGACAAGCCGCTGCCCGCACTCGACACGACGGGCCAGCCGTTCGGCCACCCGGTCATCGTCAACGGCGAAGTGTTCGTCGCCAACGGTTCACAGTTGTTCGGCTTCGACCTGCGAACCGGAGCCTCGCGCCGGCGCGAGTCGATCCCGCTGCTGCAGAACGTGCCGACCGGTCACTTCAACTGCACGCTCACCGCGGCCGACGGGCTGCTTTACGCGCGCGTCGGCCCCGCGGCGGTGCGCGCGCCGCTGCCCAACGAGCCGGGCACACAATCGTTTCTCGTCTGCCTGCGCCCGAAGCCGGGTGAACTCGGCAAGCTGTGGCAGCTCGCGCCACCGGAAGACCCGAAGGTGCCGGCCGTGTGGGAGGGCGCGCCCGTCGTAAGCGGGCGTAAGCTGTGGGCGGTCTACACCAAGTTCGACGGCGCGCGGGCGGTGCAGGTGGCCGCGTGCTACGACCCGGCCGACGCGACCGACGCCCCGCCCCGCCCCGCGTGGACGATGGAACTGTGCGACGCCGTGCAAGGCAACGACCGCACGCGGCAAGAACTGCTGACGCTCGCGGGGCGGAACCTCGTGTTCAACTCGAACAGCGGCGCGGTGGTCGCGCTGGACGCTGCGACCGGCCGCCGGGCGTGGGGCTTTCGCTACCCGCGCGCGAAGAAGGCCGCGGCCGGCGCGACCTCGGACCCGGCCCCGGCGGTGGCGTTCGGCGGGCGCGTGTTCGTCGTCCCGGCCGACGGCGAGCGGGTGTACGCCCTCGACACCGAAACCGGCGCGCTGGCGTGGGAGTCCGGCCCGGTCGAAGGGGCGAAGGGGCTCGGCGTCGCGCGC
>SXHE01000135.1 GCA_005773755.1 Planctomycetia bacterium | reverse complement strand
CTGATCGGCGAAACCGGACTGACCACAGAGGGCTACGAAATGCCGGCTTTGCAAGGAGATTGACACGGTCAGGGGTGACCACAGCGAGCTGTAACCCCGCAAATGACGCCATCACACGGGTGTAACGCCGTTTGGAGTGGTGACGAAGTGGCCCCTCAACCGCAGGATAGCAGAATAGCAGAATAGCTTTCCCTATCCCTAAACAATGCGCGACAAATATACTTTTGTCAAGTAAAAAAATGTCCAGTAAGCCCGACTCCGCGTGATGACCACGATCACTGCTTCCCCAACACGAGGTCAACAACCCAGCACCCGCGAACGTGCGTGAGCGACGTGTCGCGACAGTGGTCGAGGACGTCGGTGTTGTCGCACCCGGCGTCTTGGAGCGCGTCGGCCAGAATCGGCATCGCGCTAAACTCGCGCGCCTCGTACATCGTCCGCGCGAGGGCGAGCGCGGTATCCGTGCGCCACGACGGAGAGAACGAGACCGGACGGAAGGGGTTCCCGAAGATGTCTCGCAGAATGAAAGACTGCGCGAGCGACTCGCGGCCGGTAATTGCGTGCCACTCCGGGATGCGCTCTCCTGATTCGTAGAGTTCTGGAAAGTGTTCCCTCACAACCGCAATAGCTGCGTGAGCTGAGGTTCGCACGGCGGCTTCGTGTGCGGATACGGCACAGACACATGCGGCGGCGGGTGTGGTGTCTTCGTCTGCCATCGCAGCGATAACGGCTGCTCGCCTTTCGCCCGGCAGATTGAGCCCGTCAGCCATCCGCCTCGCGACCTCCACGCTGTGTCGGCTCGGTTCCGTCGCAACCAAGTGAGCAATGCGGTCACAGCAGGCCACCGCGAAGAGACGACGCTTACGGTCGTAACCCTCACCACAAACGAACTCCAGCATCAAGTCCGGTTCATCGCTCGCGAGCCATTCCGCTTCCGTCATCCCACACCCTCCGCGAATTGCCGCATATTGTAACCGCTCCAAAGCTTGAGGTTCGGGCGGCGAACGGCATAATGTCTGTTCGCTCGCCCCGTGCCGGCCCAATCTCGATGGTTCTCACCTGTCCCCGCTGTCGCCGCTCGCTGTCCTCCGTTTCGGCGGAGGGTGGGCCGCTGTTCTGCATGTACTGCGGGCAGAAGCTCGGCGGCTCGTCCGCGCCCGCCGAGACGCGCACCCACTCGTTCACACCGCAAGCGATGGACGGGCTGTCCGGTGTGGACGACACCGACGAGCCGAACGTCGCGCCCGAACCGGCCCCGAAGGAAGTTGGCGGCTACAAACTGCTCAAGCTCCTCGGCGCGGGCGGGATGGGCGCGGTGTACGAGGCCGAATCGCCCGCCGGCAATCGGGTCGCGGTCAAGCTGCTGTCGTCGCGGCTCGCGTCGAACCCGTCGAGTGTCGAACGGTTTCGCCAGGAAGGGCGGCTCGCCAGCCAGCTCGCGCACCCGCGCTGCGTGTTCGTGCTTTCGGCCGATACGGACGCCGGGCGGCCGTACATCGTGATGGAGCTGATGCCGGGCCGCACGCTCAAAGACCTCGTCGAGGAGCGCGGCACGCTCACCCCGCACGCGGCCGTCGCCCGCACGCTGGACATCATCGACGGTCTCGCCGAAGCGCACCGCGTCGGCATGATCCACCGCGACATGAAGCCGTCCAACTGCTTCCTGACGCCGGACGACCGCGTGAAGGTGGGCGACTTCGGCCTGTCGAAGTCGCTCGGCGGGCGCGGCGCGAACCTGACGCAGACCGGGGCGTTCCTCGGCACGGTGCTGTTCGCGTCGCCAGAGCAGATCCGCGGCGAACCGCTCGACTACAGTTCCGACGTCTATTCGGTCGCGGCCACGCTGTACTTCCTGCTGACGGGCGAAGCGCCGTTCCAGCACGACAACGCCGCCGCCGCGCTCGCGCGGGCCATCTCCGAGCCGCCGCCGCGGGTGCGCGCCAAACGGAAGGACGTGTCCGCGCAGCTCGAACGCATCATCCTGAAGGGACTGGAGCGCGACCGCACGCGGCGGTGGCAATCGCTCGACGACCTGCGCGAGGCGCTGGTCGCGCTGCTGCCGGAGCGCGCCCGCGCGGCCCGGCCGCGGGCGCTCGTCGCCGCGTACTTCCTCGACTTCGTCATCGTCACGGTCGCGCTCATTGCGCCGTGGGAGATGCTCCAGAAGGCGTTCGGTTCGCTCAAGTTCGGCCCGGTGGGAATCGACCCGATCGGCTGGGCGCTCACGATCGGATACTTCGCGCTGTGCGAAGGGCTGTTCGGCACGACCGTCGGGAAGTCGCTGATCGGCCTGCGGGTCTCGCGCGTCGGCCAAACCGGGCCGCCGGGTATCCCCCGCGCGCTGCTGCGCTCACTCGTCTTCGCCCTGATGTGGGTCTGGGTTCTCGACGGCGCACGGCTCGCGGTGCTGCTGGTCCGGTCCGGCGAGCAGGCCCTCGGCGGCGGGTTCAGTCTGTTCGCGCTCGGCACCGGGTTCGCCGCGTTCGCGGTCCAACTGCGGCGGCGGTGGGGCTTCCGCGGGTTGCACGACTTCGCCAGCGGGTGTCACGTCACCCAGCGCCCACTGCCCACGCGCAAGATGCGGCTCGCGATCCAACAGCCGACGCCGCTCGACGCGATCCTGCCCGCGCCGCTCGACGCACTGCCGGACACCGTGGGCGGGTTCGTCGTCCGCGGGCGGCTGACGGTGGAATCGAACGGCGAACAGGTGTGGCTGGGCGAAGACCGCGCGCTCGGTCGCGCGGTGCTGTTGTGGATGCGGCCGTGGGGGAGCGCCGCGCTGGGTGCGGACCCGGCGCGGCCGACGCGCCTGCGGCGGCTCGGCGCGGGCACCACCGGCTGGGCCGGGGCCGGGTACGAGTG
>SXHE01000134.1 GCA_005773755.1 Planctomycetia bacterium | reverse complement strand
GTCGCCCGCGAGCTGCTCGAACTCGTCCGCGGTCTGTCGTCGTCGGCTCATCGGAGTCGCCTTGAAGAGAAGAATGGGTGATGAATGTCGCGCGAGTGGTGATCGCAAGAGCACGCATAACGCACCTCCTTCCGGGGCAACAAGTGGAGCGGCCGTGAAGCAGGCTTTGCTGCAACAGGCCGCGAGTCCGGCAGAGTGGCCGACTGAGCGGACACGCGGACCGCGGCGCGGGTTCGCTGCGGCTTCTTCACGTCGAGCTTCGGCGTCGGGGTCGATGCCGGGCAGCGGGACCGGTAGGGCTTTACGTCCAGGTCGCTCGTGTTCGACACAACCCACCGTATCGGCACGACCGGTTCGCGCTCCGCACGGCGTTCCGCCGGGCTTCGCCTGCCGGCGGGAAGCGCGCGGCTTACAATACCTGCTGGACTCAACCCAGCTCGCCCCAACGATGGACGGAATCCGCAACATGAAGGCGCGCCTGTTCACCCCCGGCCCGACCCCGGTTCCCGAAGACACGCTCCTCGAACTCGCACGGCCCGTGACGTACCACCGCGCGGCCGAGGCGAAAGCGATCCTGGCCGAGGTGAGCGAAGACCTGAAGTACGTGTTCCAGACCGCGCAGCCGGTGTTCACGCTCACCAGCTCCGGCACCGGCGGGATGGAGGCCGCGGTCAGCAACGCGCTGGCGGCCGGCGAGAAGGCGATCCTCTGCACCGCCGGGCGCTGGGGCGAGCGCTGGCGCGGTGTCCTGAAGGCGTTCGGTGCGAACATCGTGACCGTCGAAGTGCCCTACGGCAAAGCGGTCACGCCCGACATGCTCGAAGCCGCGCTCGCCGCGCACCCGGACACGAAGGTTGTGTTCACCACGCTGAGCGAGACCAGCACCGGCGTCGGGCACGACCTCGAAGCGTTCGGGAAGATCGTCGCCAAGACGCCCGCGCTGCTCGCGGTGGACGGGATCAGCGGCCTCGGCGCGATGGAGTGCAAGATGGACGCCTGGGGCCTCGACCTCGTCGTGACCGGGTCGCAGAAGGCGCTGATGATGCCGCCGGGTCTGGCGTTCATCTCGGCGAGCGCGAAGGCGTGGGCCAAGATCGACGCGACGCCCGTGCGCAGTTTCTACTTCGACCTGCGCCGCTACCGCAAGTCGCTGGCGGAGAGCGACACGCCGTTCACCCCGGGCAACACGCTCATCAAGGCCCAGCGCGTGAGCCTGAAGCGCATCCGCGCCGAAGGCATCGAGAACCTCTGGGCGCGGCACTCGCGCATCGCCGCCGCGTGCCGCGCCGGGGTCGAAGCGCTGGGGCTGAAGGTGTTCGCGGAGCGGCCCAACAGCGCGCTGACGGTGATCGCCGTACCCGCCAGCGTGGACGGCACCGCGACCCTGAAGGCGCTGGAGAAGAAGTACGGCTACAAACTGGCCGACGGCCAAGACACGCTGAAGGGCCACATCTGGCGGCTGTCGCACATGGGCTACACGGACAGCTTCGACGTACTCGGCGCGCTCAGCGCGCTGGAACTGACGCTCCTCGACAGCGGCTTCAAGCTGGAAGTGGGCGCGGGCGTGGCCGCGTTCCAGAAGACCTATGCCGCGGGGAAGTGAAACCGCGCAACGGAGGTTCGCCCGATGGACGACCACGACCAGCGGTTCAAGGCGCTGCTCCGCGAGTTCCTGCCGGAGTTCTTTGCCCTGTTCTTCGCGGACTGGGCCGCGCGCCTCGACTTCACCGCCGTCGAGTGGCTGGAGCAAGAGGCGTTCCTCGACCCGCCCGGCGGCGAGAAGCGGGTACTCGATGTTGTCGCGAAAGTGGCGACCCGCGTGCCGGTTCCCGACCCCGCCGGCCGCGGCGCGGATCACACGGTGCTGGTGGTGAACGTGGAGATCGAGTCGCCGGAGCGCGCCACCGACATCCGCCCGCGGATGCTGTGGTACTACGAGCACCTGCGCCACCGGCACGGGCTGCCGGTCGTACCGATCTGCCTGTTCTTGCGCGTGGGCCTCGACGGGCTGGGCTGGGACACCTATGAGGAGCGCCTCTGGGATCGCGTACTGTTGCGCTTCGACTATGCTTACATCGGGCTGCCCGCCCTGGATGGCCTGCCGTACTACAACGGCGCGAACCTGTTAGGCGTGGCGCTGTCGGCGCTGATGAAACTGCCCGCGGCGGACCGGGCGCGGATCAAGGCCGAAGGGCTGGCGAAGATCGCCCGCGCGAAGGATAATACAGCGCGGCGCGAGCTGCTGACCGAGTGCTTCAACAACTACCTGAAACTGGCTCCTGCCGACGAACCGGAGTTCGACCGGCTTCAGAAGGAGCTATTCCCGGAGGGCAAAGAAGTGGTCAACACGATCAAAGAGCAAGGGCGACTGCTCGGCAAGCGCGAACTGTTACGGAAGCAGTTGGAGAAGAAGTTCGGCCCGCTGCCGCTCCCCGCGGCCGACCGGCTCGATGCCCTGCCCGCGGAGCGGCTCGACGAGATCGCCCTGTCGTACACGGACGCGGCGTCGCTCAAGGAACTGGGCCTGACCGAAGAGTAATGCGGCCCAACTACGGAGGCGCGCGATGGGGCTGGACATTTCGGTCGGATCGTTGGCGTGGTGTCTTGCAAACGGCGAGTTCGAGGGCGCGCAGTGGACCCAGCGCGACCTGTCGGAAGTGACGCGGTTGCTCGCCGCAGACGGCCTTCCCGCGCACATCGAGCCGCAAACACTGCCGAAGATGAGTGACCGCTGCCGGCTTCGCGGGATGTAGTACTCATGGCTCCACTACCTGCGCCGCGCGCTGGCGTTCGCACGTCAAGCGCCCGCAGAGTTCGCCCCGGTGACAGGCGACGCGGCTCCGGCCCACGACCCGCGCGTTGATCGTGAGTTGTCTGTCCACATGGATTCCCACCTCATTTGTCATTCCGATTGCGAAGGCTACTACGTCCCCGTCGATTTCCCGGACCCGTTGTACGACGACACGGACGCGCTCGTCGGCGGGATCGTCGGTTCGAGTCAAGCGGCCATGCGCGAGCTTGTTCAGGTCGCTCCGCTCCTCAACATCCGGCTCCGAAACGGCGCGTTGTCGAATGCGCAGGCGAAGGAGATCGCGGACGAAGACGGCGGCCCATTGTACATCGAGCGCCAAGTGTGGCTGCAACTGTACGAGGCCTTCCGCCTCAGCATCGAACACGGTACCGCAGTCAAGTTCTGTTGACTCACAGCACGAACCAGTAATACACGGGGTTGCTGTTTCCCCTGCCCAACCCGGCCCGGCGAGCGGTATACTGGCGACAGAGGAGGGTTCGCACATGGTTGCGCTGTACGTCGGTGGGAAGAAGGTCGAGTGGGCGGATGCGGCGGCGCGTCTGACGCAATCGTCGGTCGAGCGCGAGCAGATCGAACTGCGTGACGACTCCGGCGAACTCGTCGGGCGGGTTAAGATTCAGCTCGTCGAGAACGATCCCGACTGGGTGAAGGCGATCACGCCCGAGGAGATCGAGCGCCGAATGGCCGAACCGGGCTATACCTTCGAGGAACTCAAGCAGCGATTGGGCTGGCAATGAGGTTTACCGTCATCTGGCGGCTCAGCGCCATCACCCAACTGAACGCGATATTCGCCAACGCGGACGATCCCGCTGTTGTCCGTGAGGCGGCGGCGCGAGTCGATTACTCATTGCGCCGCATGGCCCGCGATCTGGGGGAGTCACGCGCGCCGGGGTTCCGCGTGTGGTTCGAGGACGTGCTCGGAGTGTTCTACCGTATCGACGAAGACGCGATGCGCGTCGAGGTTCTGTTCGCGGGTCCGTCGCGGCGGCGCTGAACCGCTCACGGCACGAACCAGTAGTACACCGCGAAGCTCGCGGCGGTGCCCAGCAGGAACAGGATCGCGCCCCACTTCCCGCGGCTCTTCAGCGACCACCACATTACCAGTCCGGTCGCGGAGATGATGAGCATCACGAAGCAGGTCGCGTCGATCACGAAGCTCCACACGCGGCCCGTGCGCTTCACCTCGTTGGACAGGTTCCCGCGGTTGCCCCGGTGCAGGTCGGTCATCACGATCGCCCAGCCCTGATACACGAACGCCACGTCCGTTTTCGCGCTTTCCACGTCGACGGTCGCGGTCGTCTCGCCGCCGGCCCGTTTGAACTCCACCTTGATCTGGTACTTGTCGTTGTCGTCCTTCACGAACCCGAACGAACTCATCTCGCCGCGGATGTCGAACTCCTTGCGCAGCGCCTCCACCACGGCCAGTTTCTCGTCGCCGGTGGCCTCGCCGGTTTCGGGGTTGGGCGTGGGCAACTTGCCGCCGGGCAGCTTGTCGCGCGGCAGCTCGCGCGACTCCTTGCGGGTCTGCTTTTCGAGCTTCGCGTCGTCCGGCAGGAACCATTCCGTGTGGTTCAGCATGAACCCGGTGATCGCGAAGAACAGGATCAGCGTCAGCCCGAACAGCGTCAGGTACACGTGGATCGTGCGCGCGGTCTTGAGCAGCCAGCGGTGAAAGCGCGACATGGTGTTCGTGGTGGGTGAGCGCGGCGCGCGGAAGAGGATGGTCCACAGATTGCGCAGATAGACGCGGAGTGAAAGGCAGAAGAGTTTTGACAGGATGAAGGCAAGTCAGTTCAACTCTTCATCCTGTCTCATCCTGTTCATCCTGTCGAAACTGCTTTCTGCCCCTTGCCCTCTGTCCTCTACTTCTTCTTCGCCTCTTTAAACTCGATCAGGGTCTCGGCGGTTTCGGCGTTCTTGTCCAGCTTCACGCTAGTGGGCTTGTCCTTGCACTCGATCTTGCCGCTCTGCCGCAGGTGCGCGCCGAACTCGCGGTGGACTTCCACGCGCACCGTGTAGGTGCCCTGCGGCAGCGCCTTGCCCTTGTCGTCCTTGCCGTCCCAGGCGAGGTCGTACTTGCCCGGTCCGCGAGTGGCGCGCGTCACGGCCTTCACCAGATCGGTGTCGCCCTTGCCGATCTTCCACCAGTCGCTCAGGTCCTTGAGGTACTTGGGCGAGTTGCCCCACACCGCGAGCGTGCGCACCGCCTTGCCCTTGTCGTCCTCGATCCAGATGGCGGTGTACGGCTTGCGGTACCGCTTCGCGGCAGCAACGTTCGGCAACTCGATGGCGACCGTCACCTGATAGCCCGTGGGCCAGTTGGTCGTTTTCGGCTCGTCTTTCTGGAGCGCCGCGAAGCGTAGCGGCGCGACCTCGAACGCTTTCAGTCCCGAGCTGCGGTGCTGCTTGCCGTCCGCACCGATGATGAGGCACTCCGCGCCGGGCACGCTCGCGACCAGCTTGAGACCGGCTTCCGGCGACAGCACGCACAGGGTCGTGGCGAGCGCGTTCGCGGTCAGGTTGTCGCCCGCGATCACGGTCGCGCTGGCCGGGCCGTCCGCCGGGCGGCCGGTGCGCGGGTCGAAGATGTG
>SXHE01000011.1 GCA_005773755.1 Planctomycetia bacterium | reverse complement strand
CTTGCCGCCGAGTTCGCGCGACAGCTTCTTGAACCGCGGGGCGGCGACACTGGCGATCCGCGCGCCGGTTTTGGTGCCGCCGGTGAACGAGATTGCCTTGATCGTCGGGTGCGTACAGAGCGCTTCGCCCACATCCGGCCCGGTGCCGTGGACGACGTTCAGCACGCCGGGCGGCAGGCCGGCGTCGGCGCACAGTTGCGCGAACATCGTCGCGGTGGCGGGCGTGACTTCGGACGGCTTAGCGACGACGCAGTTCCCGGCCGCGAGCGCCGGCGCGATCTTCCATGTGAAGAGATAGAGGGGAAGGTTCCACGGCGAGATGCAGCCGACCACGCCCAGCGGCGTGCGCAGCGTGTAGTTCAGCACGTCGGCCGAAGTCGGGTGGCACTCGCTGGCGAAGTGCTGGATCGCCCCCGCGAAGAACCGGAAGTTCGACACCGCCCGCGGAATATCGACCGCGCGGGCCAGCGCCACCGGCTTGCCGTTGTCCTTCGATTCGGCCTGCGCGAAGCGTTCGAGCTGCGCTTCGAGCTTGCTGGCGACGGCGTCGAGAATCGCCCCGCGCTTCTCGGTGCTCGTATCGCGCCACGCGGGCGCGGCGCGCGAAGCGGCTTCGCACACGGCTTCGACATCGGCGCGCCCGGACGCGGCGACCTCGGCGTACTGAGCGCCGGTCGCCGGCTCGTACACCGGCATGTACGCGCCGCTCGCGGGCGGAACGAACGCGCCGCCGATGTGGTTCAGGAACCGCTCAGGTTCGGGCACGGGCTGTCCCCAGAGTTCGCGCACGAGCTGTTGGTCTTGCTCCGATGCGGCGCGCTCACAATAATCGGACGCCGCGCGTGCGGCCACAGAACTCACGGACGGGGCGAACACGTGGACCGCGGTACTCACACCTTCGACAACGGCGTTCGCGTGTACGACGATCACCTGATCCCGGTGCAGCGCGAGCGGTACCGGCTGAGGAACGTCCACGAAGCGTCCGAAGAGGACGTGTTCGTCGCGCTGGTCCGCGGGCTGCCGCACGGCGCGCGGTACCTGAACGTCGGGTGCGCGATCGGGTACTACCCGCTGTTGGCGAAGCGGTTGCGCCCCGACCTCGTGGTTCACGCCGCGGAACCGCTGGCCCGACACCGCGAGTACTTCCTCGATAACGTCCGGCTCAACGGGTTTCAACCCGGCGCGTTCACGGTTCACCCCGAAGCGGTCGCCGCGACCGACGGGACCGCGGCGCTGTTGGATCAAGATTACGGCAGCACGCTCGTGCGCGAAGCCACGCCCGCGGCGCGGCCGGGGTTCTGGCGGCGCGTGTTCGGCGCGCGCCCCGCGGCCGCGCCTCCGGGCACCGTCCGCGCGCGGACCGTCACCCTCGACACGCTTCTCGCCCACACCGGAACCCCGGTTCACCTCGTCCAGATGGACGTGCAGGGCTTCGAAGCGGACGTGCTCCGCGGCGCGGCCGGGGCGCTCCGCGCGGGTCACATCGGCACGTTCCTGATCGGCACCCACGGGGCCGCGGTCCACGCCGAGTGTGCGGCCCTGCTCGCCGCGGCCGGGTACGCCATCGAGCGGAGCGAGCCGGAGGCGCGGGACCAACCCGACGGCATTCTGCTCGCCGGCCGTCGCGCGGGCGCGATTGCCGCCTAACCGCTTAGACACAGTGAAGCCGCCCGCCGTCCACCGGGATGCTCGTTCCGGTGATGTACCCCGCGGCCGGCGACGCGAGGAACGCGATCACCGCCCCCAGTTCGTTCGCTTCGGCGAACCGGCCCAGCGGGATTTCCGCCCGCATCGCGGCCTCCACAGCCTCTTGCGTCGAGTCCTTTGCCTTCCGCTTGATGATCGCTTCCAAGCGCGCGGTTCGGGTCGCGCCCGGCAGCACGTTATTCACCGTGACGCCGAACGTGCCGACCTCGCGCGACAGTGTCTTCGCCCACGACGCGGTCGCCCCGCGGATCGTGTTCGACACGCCGAGGCCGGGAATCGGCTCGCGGACACGTGTGGAAACGACGTTCACGATGCGGCCGTAGCCGGCGGCCTTCATCGCGGGCAGCACCCACTGCACGAGCAGGTGCGCCGCGAGCACCTGCTGCCGGAACGCGGCGAGGAAGTGTTCCGGGGTCGCGTCGAGAATCGGGCCGGGCGGCGGGCCGCCGCTGTTGTTCACGAGAATCTGGAACGCCGGCTGCGCCTGCGCTTCAAGCGACGCAATGAGCGTCTCGATCTGCTGAAGGTCGGCGCGGAGGAACGCGAAGCCGTCGCCCGCTGGCGGTTCGGAGCGCGACAGCACGGTAACACGCGCGCCGCGAGCCGCGAGCGCCCGCGCCGCCGCGAGGCCGATGCCCTGCGAGCCGCCGCACACCAGAGCCGCTTTGCCGACGAGGTCGTTGTTGGACATGGTAGCGCGATGCTAATCGGTCGCGGCGCGCCGGGCAAGGCTCTTCGCGGGGAGGAGGTGTGGCATGGCGGGTATCGTCGCCGTTTCCGGTACGGCCAGTGCGTCGGGGAATGCGTCGTGTGTCCCGTCATTCGGGCGCGACCGTGGCGAGTAGCTCGGCCCGGCGCGCCGCGGGGAGCTGCGCGAACGCGAGCGCCGCATCGTCTAGGGCATCGACAAAGTTGGTTCGCTCGATGGCGCACTCCGAAGTTCTCCCATCCGGGACTTGGGAGCGCGGGATCAAGTCGTACCAATCGTCTGGTAACAAAGCCCGGCTGATCTCCTCACCCCGAAACGAATAGTACGGAGCCCATCGCCCGTTCATCCACACCCAAAGCGGCTGAACCCTGTCGAAGTATGCCGGGTGATGCCGCATGTGCGCCAGTGCTCGGTAGCCCGGCCCGCGTGGGTCGCCCTGCGCGTCGAGCCAGTCGGCGAACGCCAATCGCGCTTCCCAATTCATCGGGGTTGCGTTGAGTTGTCGCTTGAACTCTTCTTCCGTCGGCACGGCTCACCCTTCCATCGCAACGGGCGTGACCAGTGTGCCGATGCGCTCGATGCTGCCGCGCATCACGTCGCCGGGTTTGAGGAAGGTGCCGGTTGTCGAGCCGACGCCCGCGGGCGTGCCGGTCGAGATCAGATCGCCCGGTTCGAGCGTGACCATCTTCGAGATGAACTCGATCACCGCCGCGACCGGGAAGATTTGCTGCGCGGTGCTCGCGTCCTGCTTCACAATGTCGTTCAGCTCCAGCTTCATGCGGAGCGCCTGCGGGTCGGGAATCGCGTCCGCGGAGGCGACGCACGGCCCGACCGGGCAGAAGCTGTCGAACCACTTGCCGTGGAGCCAGTCGAAGAAAGCGTCCTTCTCGCGCTTCTTGCGGCCGGGGTTCGGCCGGTACCGGCGCTGCGAGATGTCGTTG
>SXHE01000133.1 GCA_005773755.1 Planctomycetia bacterium | reverse complement strand
CACCACAATCAATTACTGCACCCTGTGCCCCGGTCATTACTCGCTCGGAACCACTTCGCCCGCGCCGCGGGTGGTCATTGCGGCGAGCGTGCGGATGTTCATCCCCTCGCGCAGGAACCGGACGCTGCCGTCGGCCATTGCCACGTTTGCACCGCCGCTGTGGAACGAGTACACCTCGAAGGCGTTGTTGCAGTTGATCGCGCACTCGCCGGGCGACGTGAACCCGTCGGCGCTGGTGCCCTCGACGCCGAAGCCCTTCTCGTGATCGGCCCACAGCCCGCCGCGCACGCGCCCGGGGCCGCCGCTGGCGAACGCCGGCGGTTCGACGGTCGTGACCAGTTTGCCCTTCAGCCAGTACTCCGGCCGCCCCGCGTCTTCCACCAGCAGCAGCGTGTTCGAGAGGCCGTCGGTGATCTGCGCCACGGTCGAGCCTTTGGAACTCATCACCCCGCGCCAGACGCTCTCGTAGTTGTCCGCACCGGCCGGGTAGCCGAGGTAGGCGAGGGCGTCTTTGGAGACGACGGCGACGTTCGAGTAGTCCCACGAGGCCCCGGTGAACGGCGACCCGGCTACGCCCGGCACCGCGCACTCGCCCACTCGCCCGCTCCGCGCGCTGGGGCACAGGAACGTCTTGACCTGCGCGTTCCGCGCGGCGTCGTTCGCCGGGTCGTACCAGTTCGCGGTGACGACGTAGATGTTGCGGACGTTCTCCTGCTCCAGTTGCGGCAGGATGGACGGCACCCACCCTTGCAGCGGCGGGGCGAAGTTGTTCGACGCCGGGTAGCGCCCGTGCGCGACCTCGTAGCTGGTGCAGGCCAGCGCCATCTGCTTCAGGTTGTTCTGGCAGCTCATGCGGGCCGCGGCCTCGCGCACCTTCTGGACCGCGGGCAACAGCAGCCCGATCAGCACCGCGATGATCGCGATGACGACGAGCAACTCAATGAGCGTAAAGGCGCGACGATTCTGCATGGTGTACATCGTGAGTCGGGCGAAGGACGGGCGCTGGGGCGGGAAGTGATAGCGTAGGGAGCGGCGTGCGAAGTGGTAAGCGGCTCAGCGCGCGCGGTTCGCGCGCCGGTACAGCACCAGCAGCACCGCGCCGTAGGTGGCGATGCCCGGCCCTTCGGTCGCGGCCCACCACCACGGCACGCCGGAGTCCAGATCGACGGCCAACATGCCCAGGCCGAAGACGACGTGCAGCCCCGCGAGCACCGGGGCCAGCGGCCGGTAGCGGTCCCAGTTCAGCGTGACCGCGAGCGTGACGGCCCCGTGCAGCGCGTATACCAGCGACAGCGACCGGGCCATGTACCGCGTAATCACCGCGTCGGGCAGGGGCCCCAGGCCGAGCCAGTCGCGGTGGACCGCGTCCATCCACGCGACGGGCAGCAGCGCGCACGGGGCCGCGCACAACAGCACGACCGCGTTGGCGCGGAGCAACAGACACAGGGCGCGGTCGGAGGTCATGGCTTTCGTTTTACGGGATCGCCGGCGAACCACTCGCGCAGGAACCGCACGCTCTCCAGCCACTGCGCGCGGCTCTGGGACAGCTTGGCGTTGGTGTTGGCGGACCCCTTGTCCACCGTCACCGTGGCCTTCCGGTTCTCGTCCCCGGGGTCCGCGAGCAGTTCTGCGGGCTCCGGGGCGGCGACGATGGCCTTAAGCTCGTCGAAGTTGCGCTTCGGCAGGTTCCAGCTCAGGGCCGCCGGCTGCGGGCACTCGAAGGTGGCGACGGTGAAGAACGGGAGCGGCGCGGGGCCCTCGGCCTTCGTGTTCCGCGGGTTGTTGAACGACTCGTCCAGCATGTGGAGCAACTGGTCGTTGCGGAAGTACGCGCTGCGGGCGTACAGGTTGTAGATGGCCTCCAGGGGGCTGCTCAGCTCCGAAGCCGCCCACATGAACTCGCCCCTGTCCTCGGTCCCGTCGGGCTGAGTCACCTTGTACCGCAGCTTCTCCTCGCGGCGCGGGTACGCGCGGATCTCCACGATCACGACCCCGGACGTGTGTTCGAGGAACTCCTTCTTGTGGTGGTGCAGCCACATGGAGACGAAGTTGATGCCGAAGTTGTCGAAGTACCCGGCGTCGACCACGCGGCGCGGCGGGTTGGTGGGCAGGCTCACGGCCGGGCCGACGAACGGAAACGTGGCCGACATGCGGGCCGCGGTGCTCACCTTGAACTTGTGGTGCGCGGCCGGGAAGTAGCGCCAGAACTCCACCGCCGGCACCGAGATCGTATTGGGGTCGGCGACGCTGGGGTACGGCTCCCCGTCGCGGCCTTTGAGATCCGGGTTCTGGTGCTGCACCGTGGTGCTCGTGAACCAGTCCAGCGACAGGTTGCTGATCATCACCCGGCGGCAGTCCTCCACCATCATCGGAGAGAACACGAGGATCGGGCGGTCGCACGCCGCTTCCGCGGGCTTCAGGTCGTGGAACGTCATCTCCAGCGGAGAGCGGGTCGGCTTGGGGCGCTCGTACAGGTCGCGGACCCAGCGCGACAACCGGCCGGGGTCTTCCTCGAGCGGCGCGTTCGCCCACCACGCCTCTTCCAGCCGCCGGCCCCGGTCGGTGGCGAACCGGCGCGGGGTGAGCGCGCCCGGCAGGTCGTGGGTGAGCATCGTTTGGAGCGTCGGCCACAGGCTGTCGCGGGCCATTTGCATGTCGAGCTGGTTCCGCGGCCGGTGCGGGTTGCCGAAGTCGCCCGCGTACAGCCCGGCCCCCTGCATCCCGCCGCTGGCCCCGGTCATCAGCCGGATGTGCTTGTGGAACTCGCGGGCCTTCAGCCCCTCGTCGTTCTGAAGCCCGTCCAGCACCAGCGCGGTCCACACGGAGGCCTGGATACCCCCCCCGGTGGTCGCCACGATCACCACTTTCGGCTTGTGGTCGTTGAACGGGTTGTATTCCCACTCCGGGCCGCCCGCCCACTTGGTCCGGTTCGCCTTGAGCAGCTCGCGCGTCTCGAGCAGGAACGGCGGCTTGTCGGGCACCTTCGCGTCCAGGTCCGGGCGCTTGCACGGGTGGTCGTAGTCCTCCAGCCCGGGGTGGCTCATCTTGTACTCGTTGTCGCAGTTCGCGACGAGCAGGATCAGCACCAGCAGCCCGGTGGTCACGTACTGGAGGCCGGCGAAGTGGAACGCGACGAACCCGTAGGCCGAGTTGAACAGGGCCAGGAACAGGCACACCAGCCACACCGGGGACCACACCGCGTCGAAGTACGCCAGCTCGTACAGCAGCAGGCACAGGGCCGCGCCGGGGATCGCGGCCGTGAGCACCACCGCGAGCGCGTGCAGCGGGTGGTACCGCGAGCCGATGGCGCTCATCCGGACCAGCGCCTTGAACACCCGACTGTTCGACCACCGCTGCCGGGCCCAGAACTCGTACAGCGCGACCGCGATCAGGGTCACGAGCACCCCGGTTAGTAGGCCGATCGGCATCCACCCCGTCTCGGTGCGCCGCCACTTCTCCCACGCGACCAGTTTTGGCAGGTAGAACGCGGCCAGCGCCAGGAACCAGTACCGCAGCAGGAACGCCCCGACCTGGTGGATGTGCGGGTCCGGCCCGGACGCCGCGCCCGTGGGCGCTTCCGTCGGGGGCCCGCCCCCCGGGTTCCCGTTTACCCACGTCCGGGTCAGCACCCGAATCCAGGAGAGCACGAGCGCGCCGGCCCCGATCATCAGCGGTCCGGTCAGCAGCCAGCGGAGCCGCGAGTCGCTCGCGTACTCGATCACCAGCGCCAGCACCACCGCCACCACGATGGCGGTCCACATGCCCCACCGGGTCCACTTGGTGGCGTCCACCTCGGGGCGGGAGGGCGGGTCTTTCCGAACGAACCAGAACAGGGACCAGTTCGAATCGACCCGGGGCGGCACGATCCCCGGTCGCCGGTCCAGAATTGCGCGCACGAACAGCACGTTGCAGAACAGCATGGAGACGGCCAGCCCGACCCAGAACTGCATCCACCCCTCGTCGCCCCACACCAGATCGGGTAGGCCCAGCCCCTCGCCGAACCCGCCCCACGAGATGTAGCAGAATAAGACCAGTTGGAGCACCAGCAGCGGGTACGCGAACACCCACGCGAAGAAGTACTCGATCTGGTTGGTCCGCCCCAAGACCGGCGGGTCCGGCGGCGGCTCGCGTTCGCCGTGCGCCTCCTCCGGCCAGCACCAGCGCACCACGACCCACGCGGTCAGCAGCACCAGCCCCAGCCACGCGGTCCACCGCCACGCGGCCGCGCTCCACTGGTTCATTAGCAGCCCGCCGCCGATCAGCACCGCCCCGGTCCATAACAGCAGGTTCTTCGCCCACACGGGCAGCCGGGTGGTCGGGTACGCGACCCGCGCCCAAGCGACCACGATCACCAGCCCGATCACCACGCACCACGGCGCGTACGCCGGGTGCGCCGGGTCCGGCGGGCATTTGTCGCTGGCCAGCGCCCCGGCGAGCCACCGTGCGAGCTGCACGATCCCGGTCCAGCACAGGAACAGCTTGGGCGGGTTCGCCTCCCACCGCGGCCGGACCCGCACCACCAGCGCGCCGGCCAGCGCCGCCACGCCGAGACCCGTGAGCGCCGCACGGTGCTCGCCCAGTTGCCATAACAGGAACCCGTTCAGCACCAGCGACAGGCCGCTCCAGCCGAGCGCCTCGACGACCGGGTTGCGCCACGGCTTCAGCACCGAGGGCTTGATGTCGAACCGGTTCCGGTACACGCCGATCGCGATCCCGATCGGCACCAGCACGGAGCCGAAGAACATCGGCCACCGCGCGGCCCAGAACGACCACCAACCGAAGTAACTCGGCACCCACCCGATCAGGAACAGGAGCACCCCGCCCGCGAGGACGACCTTCAACCGTCGCGACAGGATCGGGGCGTCGGCTGTGTGTTCGACATCGGTACTCATGGGCGCTCCCTCGGCTCATTGTTCGACAGGACGCGACGAGTGTACGGCCCGCCGCACGGCCTCCAAAGGGAAATACGCGACCGCAATCGGGAACCGGCGACCTTGCCCGCCGAAATCGCCCGCGTAAAATCTGCCGTTCATCGGCCCGCAATTCACCACCGAGGCACACCTATGGGTTTCGCACAAACAGTTAACGCGCAGGGCCAGCCGGTTCACAAATCCGGCAAAGGCAGCCACCACCAGATCGGCCTCGTTCGCGGGCAGTTCGGGGCCGTGCCCGAGGCCAAGTGGATCAAGTTCATCGCCGAAGCCGGGTTCGACGGCTGGGAAGAAGCGAGCTGGGAACTGGACCTGCGCCGGTGTGACACCGACGCCGGGGCCGCGGCCTACGCCGCCGAGCGCGTCGCCCTCGCCAAGCAGCACGGCCTCGAAATCTTCACCGTCGCCACCCACCTGCAAGGGCAGGTGTTGGGTGACGAACCGAGCGCGAAGACGCTCAACTTCTGCGGCGGCGACTCGCGCAAGGTGTACAAGGAGTGGCGCGCCGCCGGCAACAGCCTGCCGCGCACGGACCCGTTCTTCGTGCCCGACGAGGTCGGCAAGCTGATGCACCAGGAGGCCCAGCGCGACCTGATCGCGGCGGCCCGGTACGCCGGGAACCTGTCGAAACTTCAGGGCCGCAAGGTCGCACTGCCGGGGTTCGTCGGCAGCCCGGCGCACTGCTGGAGCCACTGGTTCCTGTTCCCGCCGCTGCCCAAGAAGATCGAAGGCTACGACATCCCGGACGTGTACCAGGTGTCGCTCGAACTGATCGTCGAGCGGTTCAAGCCGGTGTGGGACGAGTGCCGCAAGTACGGCATCACGTTCGACCTGGAGTGCCACCCGTCCGAGCGCGCGATGGGCGACCTTGAGAGCGCCGGCGACTACATCCGGTTCCTCGACAAGGCCGGGTACAAGTCCGACGTGGTGGGCTTCAACCTGGACGGGAGCCACATGGAGTGGCAGAACGTGAGCGTGATCCAGT
>SXHE01000132.1 GCA_005773755.1 Planctomycetia bacterium | reverse complement strand
GGTGCTCGACTTCGGTTTGGTACGGCTCCAGCGTGCCGACCAAGACATCGGCCTGAACGTCGGCCTCGTCGCTCAGCGTTTTCTCCCATGTGGCCTTCACCTTCTCGGCCTCGTTGGTCAGGTCCGGCGGGCGCACGCCATCGGCCGTGCGTGTGACCTGCGCGAGCAACTGCCCGACGCCGCGCGCCTTCACCGCTTCGATCTCCAACCGCGTCAGCCCCAGTTCGAGCCAGCTCCGCAGCAGGCCGAACTGCTCGCCTTCGGGCAGGTCCGCGGGCTTCGGCGGTGGGCCGCTCCCGCTGTGTTTCTGCGCCGCGTCGAGCCAGACTTGCGCCGTCGTGCGGAACAGCAGCGGGTTCTCGAAGCCTTCCGCCTTGAGGTCGCCGAGCAAGTCTTCGTCGGGCCGCAGGCCGCTCTCGCCGGTGTTGCACCGGTCCCACTTGTTCAGCACGAACGCGAACGCGCGGCGCTGGCGCTGTTCCTTGAACAGGTCCCAGCCGAGCCGGTCGTGGTACTTCTCCTGCGAGCCGACGTACAGCACGATGTCCGCGACCGGCAGCAGCGCTTTCAGCTTGTCGCGGTTGGCGAGGTCGTTGGAGTCGAGGTCGGGCGTGTCGACGATGATCTTCTGTTCGAGCCCGGCGCGGTCGTGCGACGCGAGCCGGCACATGCGGAGCGCCGGGTCGAGGCGCTCGGTCTTCACGGAGGCGTGGTAGTACACGACGGGGTCGCGCGTGGTGGGCCGCGTGAACGACGCCTGCGCGACCGGCCCGCCGGCGAGCGCGTTCAGCAGCGTCGATTTGCCGACTCCGGTGCCGCCCATCAGCATGATGACGAGCAGCGGCTTCTCGACGTCGAGCGCTTCGCCCTGCCGCCGCAGATCGTCGGCCAACCCTTCGAGTTCCGCGCGCTGGAGCATCGACAACGGGAACCGGCGGCGCGTGTCGAGCCACGCGCGCAACTGGCGCTCGACGCCGCGCAACAACGGCGCGAGCGTCCGCAGCAGCGGCTGCGGCGTGTCGTTCACCTCGGCGAGCGGGGGGCGTAAGCCCCCCGAGTTGTCGTCGCTCATGCGGTCGGTTGCTCCGGCGATGTGGTCGGCGCGGTCGGCACCGGCGGCGGCTTCGGCTTGCCCAGCATCGCGACCTTCGCGGTCACGCGCTCGCCCATCTGGCGGATCAGGTCGGGCACGCGGCGAAGCACGTGTTGCAGCTTCTCGAACGACGTGCCACCGGTCGTCGGCCAGTCCGCGAGCCACTGCGCCAGCGGCGCGCACAACGAGGTCGTTACGAGCGATTCGCGGTGCGAGCGGACGCGGTGGCGCGCGCCTTCGGCCACGCCGCGGGTCGCGATCTCGGCGAACTGGTGCGTCGCGGAAACGCCGATCGGCGCGAGCAGCAGCAACCAGCCCGGCGGCCAGGTGAAGTAGATCACGCTGCCGAGGATCACCAGATCGAGTCCGAACTTGCCGGCGCGCAGCGTGTGCAACAGCGCGGGGTTGTGCTCCAGGCCGGCGACGAGCGCCTTGCCCGCTTGCTCAAGGTCTTCGCTCTCCTTCAGCTCGAAGGTGCGGTACTCGGTACCGAACCGGTCGCGCGCTTGCGGGGCCAGCTCGGACTCGAACCGCACCGCGAGTTGCTTCCAGAGTGGGTGTGCCGGCGCTTTGCGCAGCGCTTCCGCTTGGAGGCCGTCGAGCCAGCTTTTCAGCGACTCGTGCAGTACGGTTTGTTCGGACAGGTTCAGCACGTCGGGCCGCGCCATGAGGCCGAAGACGTAGTCGCGGGTCCAGCGGTACGGCGTGCGCAATGCCCACAGCGCGCCGCCGATCACGCGCCCGGCACCGGGCAGTTCGAGCAGGTCGATGAGCCGTTCGCGGTAGCGGTCGAACCGCTGGAACCGCTCGCCGGACAGGTACTCGCGGCGGTAGCGGTCCTCGAACGACATGCGCCCTGCGAGCACCGCGACCTTCCACGCTTCGAGTTCGGCGAGGTCGCGCTGCCCGACTTCGAGCAGCCCGTCGCCGGCGGTACTGAGGTACTTCGCGGCGTTCGTGACGGTGCGCGCGCGGGCCGTGTCGTTCGACTCGCACTGAACGAGAATCTGATTCAAGAGCGGCACGCGGTACTTCGCGCCCGCGCCGGCCGGGTCGGTGCGCTCGGCCATCGTCATCTGCGGCAGCGCGACCACCGGTACTGCGGGCGAGTCGCCGTTCGGCAGCTTCGGCAGTCGGCCCAGAATCTCCGTACGGAAGTGCTCGACGAACGCGGGGGCGTCGGTCGGCCGCATCTTCGTGAGCGCGACCACGACTGCCTTGCCCGCCTTCACCAAGAGGTGAAGGAACTGCGTCGGCACCTCGTCGTTGTAGCGCTCGTCGGACGCGACATACACGATCACGTCCGCGAGCGCCGCGACCTCCATGAGCCGCGCGACGTAGCCCTCGCTGGCCCACGTCGTCATGTCCGGGCAGTCCCAGATGACGAACTCGCCGAGCGGGTGCGCGCCGTCGCCCTTCGCGTCGATGCGGCGCACCTGATAGACGTCCTCGTCCACGTTCGCGGGCTTGTCGGTGGTGAGCCGGTGCATCTGGCCGAGGAAGCCGATGTAAGTGGGCCACGTAAAGCCGGGGCCGGGCGGCAGGAACGCGGTGGGGTGTCGCGTGAACCCGGCCTGCGGGTTGGCCTCCGCGACCGCTGCGCCCGCGAGGAAGTTGACGACGGTGCTCTTGCCCGCGCCGGCCCCGCCCACGACCGCGACGTGCAGCGGGCGCGTCGGCTGGTTTTCGAGGAACGGCCCGATCACGTTGCGCGACAGCGCCGACGCCAGCCGCAGCGTGCCCGCGTGCGCGGACAGCTCGGGTTGCTTGCGGCAGTGGTCTTCGAGCCAGCGCAGATCATCAGCGAGCTGGCCCACGGCCGAGCGGTGTTCGGTCGGTTGCATGAGGGTATTATCGGCCTGTCGCGCAAGAAAGGAAGGCGAGCGAGCGGCGCGGCGCAAGCCCGCCGGTAGCTGCACAACTCAAATACGGAAAGCGAATCGAGTAAGTGTCGCACCGGCAAGCTCATGCCGCGCCGCTCGCTTACGAACGAAACGCACTCTTCACATTCGCTTCCGGCTTGCGGTCGAGCGCGAACGCCTCCAGCGCTACGCTCGTGGGTTTCCCCGTGAGTAACTCGCACACGACCTGCGCGGTGCCAATAGAAAGCTGCACGCCGGCGCGGAAGTGCCCGGCCGCGACGAACACGTTGTCCCACCCCGGCACCGGACCGATGAACGGCGAGCCGTCCGGCGAGCCGGGCCGCAGCCCGGCCCATGACGCTTCAAGCGCCGCACTCGCGAGCGCCGGCACCGTGCGCCTAGCGAACGCGAGCAGCTCCGCGACACCTTCGGGTGTGGTCCGCTTCTCGAACCCGGCTTCCGGTTCCTCGGTGGAGCCGACGAGCGTGAGGCCGTCGCCGCGCGGCACGAGGTAGCGCTTCCCCAGCATCAACACCCGCGAACACGACGCGCCGCGCAAGAGCGCGATCTGGCCACGCACGGGGAACACACCCGGCGCGCGAAGCAAGTTGGCACTCCACGCGCCAGCCGCGAGCAGGTAGCGCCCTGCGGTCACGCGCTCCTCGTTCGCGAGCACAAGCGCGCCATCGGCGAAGCGTTCCGCGCCGGTGTTCGGGTACAACCGCACGCCGAGCTTCGCGCACGCGGCGACGAGCGCCCGCATGTGCCACGGGTTTCGCACCTGCGCGAATCCGGGGATCAAGTACGATTCACCCTCGGCTTCGCCCAGCGGTTCGAGCTTTCGCGCTTCGCTCGCGCTCAAGTGCTCGAAGGAGATTCCTTCCGCGGCCCACACGCCGGGCACGTCGGCGTCTTCGGCCGTGAGGAACTCGATCCCGCCGCAGCGCCGGTAGCCGTTGTCGATGCCGGTGAGGTCGCGCAGCTCCGCGCTGAAGGCGGCGAAGCGCTGCGACCCGATGCCGCGCAATTTGTCGATACTCATCGCAGCGCGATCCGGGTTGCCCGGCGGGAGAATGCCGGCCCCGGCCCACGACGCTTCCTTGCCGAAATCGCCGCGGTCGTACACCGCGACCGACGCGCCCCCGCGGGCGAGATGGTACGCAGAGGTGAGGCCGATGATCCCGCCACCGATGATCGCAACGTCTGGCATGAGGAAATTGTACGCCTCACGCTGCCCGCTTGGTCTTCCGCACTTCGCCGAACACGTCGAGCAAGCCCTGGTAGTGGTGCTCGAAGGTCCAGCGCGTGCCAGTCACGCGGGCGGCGCTTGAAGCTTCGGCGCGGTACGTGCGGTCGGTGAACCGGTGCATCGCGGCGGCCAGCCCCTGCGCGTCGTGCGGGTCGTTGATGACGAAGCCGTCCGACGGTGGCGAGAGCAGTTCACTCGCGCCGTTGTACCGCGACGTGATGACCGGCAGCCCGCACGCGAGCGATTCGAGCGCGACCAGCGAGCACGGGTCGTAGAAGGTCGGGTGAACGAGGAAGTCCGCGGCGAAGTAGCAGTCGCGCGGGTCGTCGCGGTGGCCGAGGAACCGCACGCGGTCCGCGACACCCAGCTTTTCGGCCTGTTTCTGGTAGCGCTCGTACTTCGGATGGCCTACGATCACGAGCTTGAACGGCCGGTCGCGCGGCACGAGCGCGAGCGCGTTCAGCAGCGGCGAAAGGCCCTTCAGTCGGTAGTTCATCGCGACGAACAGCCCGACCGTCTCCTCCGGGAACACCATCCACCGGCTGCGCTCCTCGTGCCGCCGCCTCAGGCGGTCGTCGGCGGCGAACCGCATCGGGTCGATGGCGCTGCGCACCACGCGCACGGCTTCCGGCGGGATGCCGTAGAACCGCTCGAAGTGCTCGCGCACCATCAGGCTGTTCACGATGACGGTGGGCTGGTTCGGGCCGAGGTACTGCTTGCGTTCGAGGCGCGCGAACGACCACGCGGCCGGGTCGAGCCACTTGCCCGCGTCCGCCAGCGCGCGGGTGAACCGGTTCGCGAACTTGAGCCGGTTGTGCGCGGCGCTGGCCGCGTGCAACCCGCCCTGCGGGTATAGCACGTCCTGTCCCCACGTCTTGTCGAACCCCATCGTCACGTCGTGGCGCGCGTGCTTCAGCATCTCTTCGCACGCCGCACCGAACCGCCACGGGCGCAGGAACCGCGGGCCGCTCTTGGCCTCGACGCGGTGAAAGTGTGTTGCCGCTGGGAGCGAGTTTGCGTCCCAGCGTGAGGCGTACAGGTGAACAGCGTGCCCGTCGCGCGCCAGCCGCCGCGCCAGGTCGCCGATGTACGTCTCTGCCCCGCCGCGGGCCGGCAGAACGCTCTCATAACACAATGCGATGTCCATTACGCCGCACTCCGTTGCTTGTCGTACGGAACCGCGCTCGGCTTCCGCTCGTTGTGCCGCCGGTACAGCCGCCACTTCCAGCGCACCAGTGGTGCGAGCCACGCGCCCGGCGCGCGGTCGTTGGGCCAGCCCCGGCGGTACAGCTTCCAGAACCGCATGCGGTCGCGCGCGGTCACGCCTTCGACCTCGGACGAGAACAGGAGCTGCGCGAGGTCTTTCACCTGCCACCACGCCCCGGTGATGCTGTGGCGCGCGAGCCGGTGCAAGTCGATCATGAACGCTCGGTTCGTCCAGTCGCCCGGCACCGCGCGCGTGAGCGCTTCGGGGATGTAGAAGTGGCAGAAGTACAGGTCTTTGTGGAACACCTTACGGCGGTGTAACTCGCGCGCGAGCCGCGCCAGTTCCGCGACCAGTCCGCGCTTCCACCGCGCGAACGAACGCGGGTCGAGCGTGCGGCTCGCGCGCGGGATCGCTTCGTGCAGCGGCAACATGCCGTGCAGTTCTTCGACCGCGAGGAACCCTTGCAGCCGGCCCCACGGCCCGACGAACTGCCCGGCCGCGACCGGCCGCGCGACGGGGAACCCTTGCTCCTGCGCCCAGCAGATGCGCTGCCACTCCTGTAGCCCCGGCGACCACGCGCGCCCGGGGAACAGCGTCGCGAGCAGGCCCGTGACGCGCGACAGCATGTAGTGCCGCTTCAGGTACACGCTGAGCGTGTCGCGGTCGTCGGTGAACACCTTGCGTCCGATGGATCGGCCCTGCTTTTTGTGCTCGCGGTCAGTGAGTGGTTCGGCCATGATCCGCTCGGCCCAGCCGTCGCCCGCGAACCGGTCCCAGTCCGCTTGGCGGCGCAACAGGCGCACGCCGCGGCGCAGACGCGCCCAGATCGACGACACCGGATCGGTGCCGTGCTGGGTGAGTCGCGTGAGGCTGGTCGGCGTTCGCGGGGTCGCGTTCATTCGGTTCCCAGAAGTCGGGCTACGTTTCGCAGGTCGCGCCGCCGCGCCGCGGCGCTGACCCGCTTCACGATGCGCACGGCGCACGGGTCGGCGATCGCCGCGCGGTTGCCATCGAGTGCGAACGCGGCCTTTGCGTCTGTTAGCACGCAGCCGGCGTCGTGCAATTTGCTCAGGCACACAGCGATTGCATCGAACGCCCGGCGGCGCTCCACGGCGGGCGCGGTGCGCCGCCACACACGCACTACCACACCGGGCGGCGGCTCGTACAGAGCGAACCATTCGGCGCGGGTCGCGCTCGTGAGCCGCTGGCCGAAGGCGAGCAACCGCGGGCCGGGCACGCCGTAGCGCTGAAGGTGGAACAGCACGCGGCCGGCCGTAACGCCCGGCGAGCGCCAGGGCGTCGCGCGGAGCCACGCGCGAACGCGGCCGAGCGGCGCGGAGGTGGTGCCGCGCACGAGGATCGCGTCGCGCCCTGCGAATCGCACGCGCGATGCGCCATCGGCACCGAAGCCGTAGAAGGGCACCGCAACCGCGGGCCGCGGCCACACAGCCGCGACTTCCGGCACCGCACACACCGCTTCGCCCGCGAGCCACACCAACCGCTGCGCCGGTGCATCGGAAAGTTGGTCGCGCACGGACCGCCGCTTCGCGTGCCGCGCCGCGGCACGGAGGATCGGCTGGCGAGCGGCGCGGCCTGAGCTTGCCGGTTGTTCGCCCTGATACGCGCGAAGCACCCTTGCACGGTCCGCGTTCGTCGCGCCCGCGAGCGAGGCGTGCAGCGCGCCGAGCGCGTTGGCGCGCTGCGCGTCGGTCACTCGCCCGCGTGTCGACGATTGCCAGTCGAGGAACGTGACCGCGAGCGTCTCGCGGTTCACCAGAACGTGCTTCGCGGTCAGGTCCGGTGTGGCGAACCCGGCCGTGTGGGCTGCGGCGAGCGCGCCCCCCAGGTTCGTCGCGAGCTGTCGGCGGTCGGTGAGTGACAGCGCGTTGTCACTGAGAATCCGGCGCAGGTCGGTCGCGCCGGGCACTTCCTCTACCAGCAGGAACGCACGCCCGCGGTGCGTGCCAAATGCCGCCCACCGCGGTGCGGGCAGCCCGGCCGCGTCGAGTTGCTGCAAGATCGCAACTTCGCGCTCGCACCGCGACACCCAGCCGAACCCGGCGCGCCGGTTGCGCAGCTTCTCGCGCCAGCCGACGACGTGCTGGCGCTTCAAGTAGCACGCGCCGACGCCGGGCAGTTCGACCCGCACGACGTGCCGATCCGGGTGGCCGCTTACGACCTCGCCCGGCAGGTCGAGGAACGCGCTCGCGGTGTTCAGGCCGACGCGCGCGAGCCGTGCGGCGAACGCCGGGCGCACGGTCAGCGTGCCGCCCGGTTCGCCCGGCGCGAACACGATCTGCGCGGTCTTCAAGCCGCTCGCGGCTTCGCGAGTCACGGTCTCAACCTGCACGCTGCACCTCCGCGCCGAGGAGGTACTGCGCCGCGGCGAAGGCGTCGGCGGGGGCCAGTTCGCGCATGCACCGGTGGTGCCCGAGCGGGCACACGCGCTGCTGGCACGGGCCGCACGGCAGCTTCTTTTGCAAGCGGATTTCGCGTGCGTAGTAGGTTTCCGTCCACTCGATGTGCGTCGGCCCGAACAGGGCGACGACCGGCTTGCCGAACGCGGCGGCGAAGTGGCGCGGGCCGCTGTCCGTCGTCACCAGCAGGTCGGCGCGCTTCACGACGGCCTTCGTGAGACCGAGTGACAGCGGGGTGTCACTCAGCGAGAAGACGTGCGGCGAGCGGCTCTCGTCGGCGATGCGGCGGGCGGCCTCGCGCTCGTTCGGCCCGCACGCGACCAGCACCCCGCAGCCGAGGCGCGCGGTCAACTGGCGAGCGAGGTGCGCAAAGTGGTCGCAGCCCCAGTCTTTCGCCGCGCCGAACGCGCCACCGCTGTTCAGTACGACGACCCGCGGGTACCGGTGCAGTACGAATTGGTCCCACACGTCCGCGGCGCGGGCCTCGTCCGCGGGCGTCGTGAACAGTTCCATGTGCGTGCCGGGGGCCGGCGTGCCGAGCGCGACCGCCAGCCGGTTGTAGTCGTCCATTGCCGGTGAGGGTACGAACCGACCGCGGGGGTCGGTCTTCGCGTGCAGCTTGTCGGTGAGCAGGAACCCGCGGCCGTAGCGTACGTAGCCGACGACGCGTTTCGCCCCAGCGAGGTGCGCGACGAGCGCGGTCCGGAACGAGTTGGGGAAGAGCAGGGCGGCATCCAGAGGTTTTTCGCGCAGCACGCGCGCCGCCCCGAATACTTCGCGCTTGGCGAGGAACACGGTGGCGTCGAACCACGGCGCGCCCGCGAGCACGTCGGCCACATACGGCTTGCACACCGCGACCAGTTCCGCCGCGGGGAACCGCGCGCGCACGGCCCGGATCGCCGGCGTCGCCATGACGACGTCGCCGATCCAGTTCGGCAGAAACAGCGCGATTCGGTTCGTCATTTGGTTCAGTTGCTAAAGCCGCGAGCGGCTTAGGCGGCCTTCATGCGCGCGATCAGGTTCGTTGTGGAGAAGCCGTCGCGCAGGTCGGCGAGGTGGACGCGCCCGCCGTAGCTCTCGACGAACTCCGCGCCCACCACGTCGCTCTTGCGGTAGTCACTTCCCTTCACCAGCACGTCGGGGCGTACGGCCTCGATCACCGCGGCCGGAGTCGCGTCGGCGAAGATGGTGATGAAGTCCACGTCTTGCAGGCCGGCGAGCACCAGCGCGCGGGCGTCGATGGCGTTCAGCGGGCGCGTCGGCCCCTTGAGCTGGCGCACGCTCTCGTCACTGTTGACCGCGACCACAAGGCAGTCGGCCTGCCGCCGGGCCTCGGCGAGGTACTGCACGTGGCCCGCGTGCAGCACGTCGAAGCAGCCGTTGGTGAAGGCGACCGTTTGGCCCTTCTCGCGCCGGCTCTTGAGCTGTCTGACGAGGTCGGCGACCGACAGCACCTTCGCCGCGCCGGGTACGCGCTCGGCGGCGCGGAACGGGGCGTGCAGCAGGTCGGTCAGGATCTCCTCGCGCGAGACGGTGGCGACGCCGATCTTCTCGACTTCGAGACCGCCCGCGACGTTCGCGAGCCGGATGGACGGGTCGTAGTCCGCGCCCGCGGCCAGGGCGAGGCCGAGCGTCGCCATGACCATGTCGCCCGCGCCGGTGATGTCGTACACCTCGCGCGGCCGCGTAGGAAAGATCGCGCCGCGGCCGTCGCGATGGGCCAGCGCCATGCCGTCTTTATCGAGCGTGACGAGGCCCGCTTCGAGGCCCAGCGTGTCGCGCAACTGTGCGGCCGACGCGAGCGCGTCGTCGAGGGTGCGAATGGTGCGGTTCGTGGCGAGCCCGGCTTCGAGCCGGTTCGGGGTCATGCTCGAACAGCCGCGGTACTTCGAGTAGTCGCCGCCGCGGGTGGGGTCGGCGATCACGCGCACGCCCTTGCCCGTTGCCGCTTCGATGGCGGCGCGGAGCAGGCGTGGCGTACACACCCCCTTGTCGTAGTCGCTCACGAGGACGAGGTCGGTCTCGCGAATCTTGGACACGAGCACGTCCGCGAGGCGCGCTTCGATGGCGTCCGACACCGGCTCGCGGCTCTCGTAGTCGACGCGGATCATCTGCTGCGGGTGCTTCGCTTGCGCGCGGCCGATGTAACGCTCCTTCACACTGGTCGGCCGGTCCGGGTCCGCGACCACCCCCTCCGCGTCGATGCTCAGATCGGTGAGGATGTGCCGCGCGCGGAACCCGTCGGCGTCGGTGCCGACCACGCCGACCACACTCGTTTTCGCACCGAGTGCCTGAAGCATGGTGGCGACGCTGCTGGCCCCGCCGAGGCGCTCTTCGCGCTTGTCGGCGCGCAGCAGGATCACGGGCGCTTCCTGGCTGATGCGCTCCGCGTTGCCCCACACGTAGCGGTCGAGCATCAGGTCGCCGAGCACCAGCACGCGCGGCGTGCCGAGCGCCTGAACGAGTTGAACGAGGTCGGTCATGGGAACGTACCGGCGGGCTTACGCCGCGCCGCTCACCTGAATCCGTTCGAGTGCTTCCCGGACCGCGCCTTCGCCGTCGCGGAACGCGAGGCCGACGCGGGCGGCCCACAGCGGGCGGCCCGCGAGCGCCGGCACGCGCAGTTTCACCCAGTCCTTTTGTGTCGTCACCAGCGCCGCGCCCGCGGGGAGGGTTTCTGCCCAGCGCGTCAGCCCGTCCACATCGGCCCGTGTGTAGGCGTGGTGGTCGGGGAACGTCTGCTCGCCCGCCACCTTCGCCCCGAGTGCTTCGAGCGTCTTGCGGAACGCGGCCGGGTTGCCGATCCCACAGAACGCGCCGACCGTTCGGCCCGCGAGCGATTCGGCCGGCTCGGTCGCCCCGTCGCAGCCCACGAGTTCCGCGGGCCGGTGCTCGGTCGTGGCAACCGGCACGTTCGGCCACCGCGCCGCGAGCCACGCCCGGATCGCGTCCACCTCGCCCGTCGGCACCTGGTCGCAGCGCGTCAGCAGGATCGCGCCCGCGCGCTTCAGGCCGCTGGTGCTCTCGCGCAGCGTGCCGCGCGGGAACATGTGGTCGCGCGCCGGCGGCCGGGTCGCGTCGATCAGCACAATATCAAGGTCGCGGTGCAACCGGCGGTGCTGGAACCCGTCGTCGAGCACGATCAGCTCGCTCTCCAACTCCTCCACCGCGCGCTCGGCCGCCGCGACGCGGTCCGGGTCTTGCAGGTGGGGCACGTCGGGCAGGTTCTCTTCCAGAACCATCGCTTCGTCGTTGCGCCCGTGTTCGACCCCGTACCCGCGGCTCACAATCGCCACCTGTACGTCGCGGTCGCGGAAGAACCGCGCGACCCATTCGACGCACGGCGTCTTGCCGGTGCCCCCTAGCGTCAGGTTGCCGACGCTGACCACGGGTACGGCCGCGCGATGAACCGCGCGCCGGCCGCGGTCGAACGCGCGGTTGCGCCACCACGCGCCGAGGCCGTAGGGCCAG
>SXHE01000131.1 GCA_005773755.1 Planctomycetia bacterium | reverse complement strand
TCGGCCGCGCCGTCGAAGGCCTTCAACACCGCGGCGCGTTCGGCCTCGGTGGGGAAGCGCGCGATGGTGGCGAGGAACAGCTCGTCGGCGATTTCCGCCGGCGTCTTCTTCGAGTCGGCCAGCTTGCGCGCGATACCGGCGCGGGCCGCGATCTTCGCCGTGATCTCGGTCGAGTTCATCAGGTGCAGCGCCTGGGCCATGCTCGGCTCGTTGCTCCGCTCGCACTCGCACACGGAGGCGCGCACCGGGCGGCCGAAGATTTTCAGGAAGTACGACGGCATCCGGTTGTCCCACACCTGGATGGCGCGCACACCTTCGGGCCAGCCGTTGAACTTCTCCGGCGCGCCGGTCGTCTGGCTGATCGCGTCGAGCAGCACCTCGGCCGGCATTGCTCGCGGCACGGCGTGCGAGAAGTTCTGCTCGTCCTTCGCGTTCGACAGCGTCGTGCGCGAACTCAGTTGGTACACGCGCGAGTTCAGCAGGGTGCGCGTGAACGCCTTCATGTCGTACTTGGAATCGCGCAGGTGCTTCGCGAGGTCGCGCATGAGCGGTTCGTTACTCGCCGGGTTGGTCGCGCGAATGTCGTCGAGCGGTTCGACCAGCCCGCGGCCGAAGTAGTGCGCCCAGACGCGGTTCGCGGCGGCGACCGAGAAGAACGGATTGTCCGCGGCCGTGACCCAATCCGCCAGTACGCGCCGCCGGTCGGAGCCGGGGGCGAACGTCGGGGCCGGCGCGCCGAGCGCCTTGGTGGGAACCGGCTTCTTGGTGCGCGGGTGGTTCAGGTCGGTGCCGGCGGTCGCGAAGATCGCCTCCGCGCCGGTGGGCAGGTTTTTCCGGCTCACCCCGCTGAAGAACCCGGCCAGCGCGAAGTAGTCGTCTTGGCCCCACTTTTCCGAGGGGTGGTGGTGGCACTGTGCGCACTCGATGCGGACACCGAGGAACACCTGACTGATGCTGCGGCTCATCACTTCGGGCGTACCCAGCACCTTGTAGAACGCGGCCGGGCCTTCGGCCGTGGTCGAACCTTGCGCGGTCAGAACCTCGCGCGCCATCCGGTCGAACGGCTTGTTCTCCGCGAACGACTTGCGCAGCCACCGCGTCACGGCGACCGCGCCGGCGGCGTTGATCGCGTCGCGGTCCACGCGCAGAATGTCCGACCACTTCATCGCCCAATAGTCGGCGTACTCCGGCCGTTCGAGTAGCGCGTCGATCAGCTTCGCGCGCTTGGTCGGTTCCTTGCTGCCGAGGAACGCGCGGGCCTCTTCCGCGGTGGGCAGCGTGCCGATGGTGTCGAGGTACACGCGGCGGAGGAACATCGCGTCGTCCGCCAGTTCGCTCGGCGCGATGCCCAGCACCGCGAGCTTGTCCCAGACGTGCTTGTCGATGAAGTTCACTTCCGCGGGGCGCGCGAACGTCACGCCCGGTTGCGGCACGGTGACGCGACAGGTCGCGACGTGGCCCATGTAGCGGACGAGGATCGCGGCCTCGCCGGGCACGTCCGCGGCCTGCACCCACCCGCGGCCGTCCGCGCCGGCAATGGTGGTCGCGTTCGATTCGTACTCGGCTTCCGTCGTGATGCAGCGGCGCACGCCGGCGGAGTCAATCGCGGTCACTTGCAACTGCTGGTTGCCCTTGAGGGCGAGCACGCGGTTGGCAGGTTCCACCTCAATGGCGACTACCGGCTTCACCGCGGCGCTCTCGTACTGCGCGCCTTCGGTGATCCACCGCGTCAGGCGCTTGTGGCGAATACTGGCCGGTTCGACCTTGCGCCCGCCACCGTGCGGCACGCGCCCGGTGGCCTTCGTGACGAAGAGGCTGACGTCCGGCGCGGAGGCGAATAACCGCCGCCCGCGGCCCTCCATCACGAGCGCCTGATAGTCGGCCTGCGGGTCGAAGCCGAACACACTCAGCTTGAAGCCGTTCTGCCCCTCGGCCTTCCCGTGACAGCCGCCGGAGTTGCAGCTTGCCTTCGTCAGGATGGGGAGAATCTGGTGCTCGAACGAGATCGGTGTCGGCTTCAAGAGGCCGCGCACCTCGACCGGCACGCGCACCGACTCCGCGCCGTGCGCGACGACGATTTCCGTTTTGCCTTCGCCCTTCGGAACGATTAGCCCGGTCGCATCGACGGTCGCGACCGCGGGGTTCGCGGACGTGTACTTCGCGGCGCGCGTCAGGTCCGGCCCCGGCTTGTCGCTGGCAACAAGAAGCTGCTGGCTCGATTCGGGGTTGTCCAGCACAACGGCCGCGGGCTTCACAAGCACCGCCGCGTGCGCGGGCGCGCTGAAAGCGAACAGCACGAGCAGGGTAGAGAGCGTTCGGAACATGAGCGAGGCTCGGCAGGCGGGGTCCGGCAGGTGAAGAGATCATACCCTAAGTCCGGCGCGCGTGCGAGAGGCTTTATGAAGCCGCGCGCGGCTCGGCGAGCTCGTGCGAAGCCGCAAGCGGCTGACTTTCGCGCGCGTGGGGGTAAGATGCGCGTATCGCATACGTTGGAGTGATGCAATGTCAAGAACTCTCCCCCTCCTGTTCCTTTGCGCCGCACTTGCCTTCGCCCTCGTGCCGACCTCGCGCCCCATAGTCGCGCAAGAACCGAAAGCGAAGGCCGACGACTACGCCACCGCGGTCAAGCCGGTGGTCGCGAAGTACTGCCTGTCGTGTCACTCCACGAAAGCCAAGAAGGGGAGCCTCGACCTCGAACGGTTCGGCACGGTCGCCGACGTGCGCAAGGACGTGAAGGTGTGGCAGAGCATGATCGAGCAGATCGAGACGGGCGAGATGCCGCCGAAGGACAAGCCGCAGCCGACGGAAGCCGAGAAGAAGCAACTGATCGCGTGGATCAAGAGCTTCCTCGACACGGAAGCGAAGGCCCGCACCGGCGACCCGGGACACGTCCCGCTGCGCCGGCTCTCGAACGCCGAGTACGACTACACCGTGCGCGATCTGACGGGCATCGACCTGCGGCCGGCGCGCGAGTTCCCGGCCGACGGCGCGGCCGGCGAGGGCTTCACCAACGCCGCCGAAGCGCTTACCGACATCTCGCCCGCACTCTTCACCAAGTACCTTAACGCCGCGAAGGACACCGCGGACCGTGCGGTACTGCTGCCGGACGGCTTCCGGTTCTCGGCCTCCAAGACGCGCCGCGACTGGACGAACGAGGGCACCGCCACGCTGCGCGCGTTCTACCGCGAGGTCGCGCCGCCTGACGGCAAGTTGCCGGTGCAAGCGTACCTGCTCGCCACGGTGCGGAATCGCGACGCGCTGCTTGCGGGCAAGTTCGACGATGTGGCCGCGAAGGAGAAGTTGAGCGCGAAGTACCTGCGGGCGCTGTTCACGGCGCTCAGCGAGCCGACGCAATCGCTCCCGCTCGACATGATCCGCTCGAAGTGGCGCGGCGCGATCGAGAAGGACGTGCCCGGACTTGTGGCCGACGTGGTCGCGCGGCAGAACGCCCTGTGGCGCACCGAGCGCGTCGGCAGTTACGTTCAGGCCAAGTGGGGCGAAGGCGCGGGCAAGGGCAAGCCGGTCGAGAGCGTGACGCGCCAGGTGCCCGTCGATCCGACGGTCGCGGAGTCGGCGATACTGCGCTTGCCAGTGAAGCCCTTGCCGGGGCAATCGGACGTGACGCTGTACCTGAACGCGCACGAGGTCAAGAGCGCGGGTGACGTTGTGTGGGCGCGCCCGCGCTTCGAGGGCGCGGGGAAGCCCGCGCTGCTCCTGAGCGACTACGCCACGTTCGGCCCGGCGTTCGAGGTCGAGTACCCCACCGCTTTCGCCAACAGTGCGAAGTACCTCGCCGCGGCCGTTGAACTCGCAAACGACAAGAAGCTGACCGTCGCGGACGCGGCCAAGACGCACGCGCTGGACGCGGCGTTCCTGAAGCGCTGGAGCGAGGTACTCGCGGTCGAGCCGTATGCAAAGGACGCCGAAGCCGTCGGCCGCATCGTGCCCGCGGTCGAACTGACGCTGCTCGAAGAGAAGACCGCGAAGAACGACGCCCGCCCCGCGATCAACGGCTGGCACAAGAAGGGCACCGACCTACCCGTTCTCGTCACCAATTCCTCCGACAAACTGATCGAGATTCCGGGCCGCGTGCCGGCGAAGGGCGTCGGCGTTCACCCGATGCCGAAGGAGTTCGTCGCGGTGGTGTGGACCGCGCCGGTGGCGTGCAGCGTGAAGGTCAGCGCGAAGATCGTTCACGCGCACCCGGCCTGCGGCAACGGCGTCGCGTACTGGCTCGAACACCGCCGTGCCGGGCGCGCCGCGGTGTTCGCCGAAGCCGGCATTGACCTCGGCGGCGAAGCCGTGCCCGCGCCCAAAACGCTGAAGATCGAGAAGGGCGATCAGGTCATCCTCGCGGTGGACGCGAAGAACAACGAACACACCTGCGACATGACCGCGATCGAGTTCGCCCTGACCGACACGGAGAAGCCGGGGCGGGTGTGGAACCTCGCGACCGACATCGCCACCAGCGTTCAGGCCGGGAACCCGCACGACGACGGCCAGGGCAACAAGGCCGTGTGGAGCTTCGTTCGCGGCCCGTCGCGTCCACTCGGTAAGAGCATCAGCAACGTGATTCCGCAGGCGTCGCTGCTCGGCAAGTGGCGCGACGCGGCCAGCGATCCCAAGAAGACGGACGAGGCCGCGAAGCTGGCGGAACAAGTGCAAGCGCTCCTGAGCGGCAAGCGGCCCGCACAGGAGAAGTCGCCGGACCGCGTGCTGTACGACAACCTCGTCGGTGTCGAGAGCACGCTGTTCGCCGGAGTCGATGTGAAGGCCATCGCGAAGCCGCGAGCGGCTTCGGCGTTCGGGCTTCCCAAAGATCGGTTCACAGGAAATGACCTCGTCGCGCCGTCGAACAAAGTCATTGAAGTGAAGCTGCCCGCCGCGCTGTTCGTCGGGCGCGAGTTCGTCGTCGACGTGAAGCTCGGCGCGAACGCCGGCACGCGGCTCGTGCGGCCCAGTGTCGCCGCCGCGCCGGGCGCGCCCGCCGACGGCCCGTTGCTCGGCTCCGCGTCGGGCGCGGCCTACAAGCAGTTCGTCGCGGGGAGCGTCGAGTTCCGCAAGGTGTTCCCGCTGTACACCTGCTTCCCGCAGGTCGTGCCCACCGACGAAGTCGTCTCGCTGAAGATGTTCCACCGCGAAGACGAACCGCTGATCCGCCTCTTCCTCACTGACGAACAAACGCGCACGCTCGAACGCCTCTGGGCCGAACAGCGGTTCGTCAGCCGGCAGCCGGTCGCGGAGTGGGACTACCTGCCGCAGTTCATGGGGTTCACCACGCAGGACACGCCGAAGGAGTTCCAGCAGTTCTTCATCGACCGCAAGCCGCTGTTCAAGAAGCTGGCCGACGAGTTCGTGAAGGACGAAGAGGCGGCGATTCCTGCGCAGTTGGACGCGCTGCTGGCGTTCGCGGCGAAGGCCTACCGTCGCCCGCTTGTCGAGAAAGAGAAGACCGATCTGCGCGCCCTCTACGCCGCGATCCGCGCGAAGGGCGCGCCTCACGACGAGGCGTTCCGCGGGGTGCTGTCGCGCGTCTTCGTCGCCCCGTCGTTCCTGGTCCGCATCGAAAGCGCGCCGAAGGGCAAGGAGCCGTGGCCGGTCAGCGACCACGAACTGGCGACGCGCCTCAGCTACTTCCTCTGGGCCAGCGCCCCGGACGAGGAGCTTCGCACGCTGGCCGCGGCCGGCAAACTGACCGATCCGAAGGTGCTCGCGGCGCAGACGCAACGCATGACGAAGGACTACAAGACCCGCGCGCTGGCGGTCGAGTTCGGCACGCAGTGGCTCCACGTTCGCGGGTTCGACGAGCACAACGAGAAGAACGAGAAGCTGTTCCCCACGTTCACGCCCGAACTGCGCAAGGCGATGAACGACGAATCGGTTCTGTTCTTCCTCGACCTGTTCCAGGCCGACCGCCCGGTCACGGCGATCCTCGATTCCGATCACACTTACGTCAACGAGGCGCTGGCGAAGCACTACGGCATCCCGAACGTGCTGGGCACGGCGTTCCGCAAGGTGGACGGCATCAAAAAGCACGGCCGCGGCGGGATTCTGGGCTTCGGGAGCGTGCAGGCGAAGCAGAGCGGGGCGTCGCGCACCAGCCCGGTGCTGCGCGGCAACTGGGTGGTCGAAACGCTACTGGGCGAGAAGTTGCCCAAGCCGCCGGCCAACGTGCCGCAACTGCCGGAAATCGAAGGCGCGGACAAGCTCACGGTGCGGCAACTCGTGGAGCGCCACGCGAAGGATCAGGCGTGCGCCGTGTGCCACGTCCGCATCGACCCGTTCGGCTTCGCGCTGGAGAAGTACGACCCCATCGGCCGGCTGCGCGACAAGGACCTGGGCGGCCTCGCCATCGACGCGAAATCGAAACTGAAGGATGGCACCGAGTTCGACGGCATCGACGGCCTCCGCGCCTACCTGCTCACCAAGAAGAAAGACGTGATCGTGCGCCTGTTCTGCCAGCGCCTGTTGGGTTACGCTCTGGGGCGCTCCACCACACTCTCGGACACGGCGCTGATCGACGAAATGGTGAGCGCGCTGAACAAGAACGAGGGCAAGGTGAGCGCGGCAGTCGAGGTGATCGTGGCGAGCAAGCAATTCAGGATGGTCAGGGGCAGTGGGTTCGAGGAATAGCTCAAACGCGCGAGGGACGAAGACTCACGACGCGCACGATGCGGTCGGCTTCGGAGACGTGAAACATCACGACGAGGTGTGGAACGAAGGCAACGCGAAACCCGCCCTCGCGCGACTCGCCAACGTCCAGCGGGTCGGCACGAAGGCGGGCATTGAGAGCTTCGACACCGGCGGCCATGCGCTCGCGCTCGTCCGA
>SXHE01000130.1 GCA_005773755.1 Planctomycetia bacterium | reverse complement strand
CTTCTTGCGGCGCTTGGTCGATGCGAACAGGTCAGCGAGTTTGAGCTTGAAGCCGGGCAGCACCTTTCCGCCGTCGAGCGTACCGGTCTCGTCGTGCTGCGCGAACTTCTTCACCGACGTGTAGACGCGCGCGGTCTTGGTAGGCGGGTCGATTACCCACGCGAGTTTGCAACCAGCGGCGAACAACTCGCTCAGTTTCCGGTCGATTTCTGCATCGGTGTTTGACGGGTTGAGCACCTCGACAGTGAGCACCGGGGCGACCGACCAGAACGCTTCGTCCTCTGGAATCTCGTCGTCGGGGAACTCCGACCATGGAATGAATGTCACATCTGGGGCGCGGACCTGACCGCCGGTGAGCCGGATGAACCCCGCCTCGCCAAGCACCACGCCCGCATCAGTCGCCTCGACATGGTTGCCGATCAAGCGACCGACGGACAAACCGAGAGCCGACTCGCGTGCGCCCATCGCTTTCTCCACGAGGACTCCGTCGATCAGTTCACAGGTCGGTCCGTGAGGGCGATTCAGGTCGTCTTCCGTGGCGGTGCCCGGTGGCGGGGTCATGCGGATGCGCTCCATCGGCACACGGCCCAGGCGCGCGTACACCTCCGCGAACGAGTGCGGCTTGGTTTCGGTGGTGGTCGCCATCCGGTGGCTCCTGAAAGGTGGAAGGGAACAGGGGGCTGACGCCCCCGCTCGCCAATACTACGCCGCGGCGTACTTGTCGCGGAGCTTGTCGAGGTACTTCTTGCTATCGGCGGTCACCTGCCAGGCGTGCGGCCAGAAGCACAGGTCGACGCACCACCAGTCGTGCGGCACGCCGCAGGTGCGGAGCGCCGGCGCGAGTTGGTCGAAGTTCAGCTTGCCGGTGCCGAACGGGTTATGCGTGCTTGTGTTGTGCTCGTTCAGGCTGCCGTCGCTGTCGATGACGTGGACGTGGGTGATCTTCCCCTTCAGCTTCTCCAACAGTTCGAGTTCGCCGCCGGGGAGCGTCTCCTTCGCGCCGGTGTGGTTCGCCCCGACCACGGCGCACATGTGCGCGTGGCAGGTGTCGTACAGCACGCCGAAGTTGGTGTTCCCCTTCGCCCGCACCACGTCCACCAGTTGCACGATCTCGCTCGGCTTGTTGAACGCGAACCCCGGCTCGAACTCCCAGCAGATGTTCATGCCGAAGTCGGCCGCGATCTTGCTGGCCTTGTCCCAGGTGCCCACCAGCCGGTCCATGCCGGCCTGCGCGCCGAGCTTTTTGCCCTCCGCGTCCGCCTCGAAGTAATTCGGGGCGATCACCGAGTCCACGCGGATCGTCTTAACATCGAGATCGGCGGCGAACGCGCACCAGCCGAGGAACGCGGTTAGGTACGCGGCCGGTGTCTCGTCCATGATGGACGTGCCGGGCGTCTTGAACGCCCACAGGTCGACCGCGATCCCGGACAGCGCGAGGCCGTGGTCCGCGATCGTCTTGCGCAGTTTCTGCCGGCTGGCCTTCGTGGGGTGCGACACCGGGCTGGGGTGCGGGCCGAAGCTGCCCAGTTCCACGCCGTCGTAGCCCAGGTCTTGCAGCTTGTGCAGGATCACGTGGAAGTCGTTGGTCGGCTGCTCCTGGTTGAACAGGTACGCCCAGGTGCCGATGGAGATGCGAGCCTTGCCCATGGTGAACTCCTGTAAGGAAATCTGCAAAAACGGTATGGGTTAGTGCGTGAAGATTATTGTAGCGGGCGACGTTCGCAGCATCCGACCTCGACTGTGTGAGTCGGACCCCGTATCTTCCCCTCTTCCCCCTTCGCCCACCCGCGAGCGGCGTGAGGAGGGAACCGCCGGAAGATCGGTTCTAGCATCGACTTCCGACGTAGGCAAGTAGTAAAAGCTGACGACCGGCCCGCACGTTGCCCGCGCCCCGTCGTTCGTGTCCAGAACCCCGCCGGAATGGTCTTTTTCATTCTTCGCGCGCAAGTTCTTCAGTCGGGACGCGAACTACTGGGAACCTGTCGTGTCTGGTTGGCGTCGGTAGGAAAGGACGAAGAGGACCATGAGTATCAACGTAAGCAAGTGTAAGGTCGCCCCGACCCTAATTTCCAAGCGGCCGGCGCGCCGGGTGGTGCTGGCCGGGCGGTTCAAGATGGGCACGAAGGTGGCCGACCAGTTCCGCAAGAGCGGGTGGGAGGTCATCACCGTTACGAGCGACCACGACGTTCACGCCGCTGCCGCGGAAACGGACCCGCACGCGGTCCTGCTCCTCGAATCCGGGGCCGACGAGAGCGGCTACCTCGCCTGCGCGAAGCTCCGCCAGACGCAACCGGAGTTGAAGGTGGTCGTGGTGGGCAAGGAATGGACGCCCGCCCGCGAGCGGTTCGCCGAGTTCGTCGGCGCGACCTTCGCCACCGAAGACGACGTGAACGACCTCGTCAACGCCGTGGTGTAACGGGCGAACGGCCGGCGTGAGCCGGCCGGTGAGAACGCACGACAATCAACGGCCGGCTCACGCCGGCCGTTCGCCTTACTCCACCTCGAAGATGCACTCGATCTCGACCGCGATGTTCCCCGGCAGCGAGTTGTGACCCACGGCGCTG
>SXHE01000010.1 GCA_005773755.1 Planctomycetia bacterium | reverse complement strand
GGCGCGCGCTCGACTACGTCTACTTCGGCGGCGGTACGCCCTCGTACCTCAGCGCCACACAGCTCGACGGGCTGATGACGAGGTTGCGCGAGATCATGCCCTGGGACGCGGCCCGCGAGGTCACGTTCGAGTGCGAACCCGGCACGCTCCAGAAACACAAGTTGGAGATGCTCCGCAAGCACGGCGTCACGCGACTCAGCCTCGGCGTCGAGAACTTCAAGCCTGAGATTCTCCAGTACAACGGGCGCGCGCATTTGGAGGACGAGATTTACCGCGCGTTCGGCTGGGCGCGCGAACTGGACTTCCCGCAGATCAACCTCGACCTGATCGCCGGCATGGTGGGCGAGGACTGGGACAACTGGAAGGACTGCGTGGCGAAGACGATCAGGCTGGCCCCGGACTGTGTCACCATCTACCAGATGGAACTGCCATACAACACGGAGTTCTCGAAGGGCATTCGCGAGAAGGCGGAGCACGACCGGAAGTCGCTCGACGTCCTCGCGGCATCGAGCGCCGCGGTGTCGGAGGAGGTCGCGGACTGGCCGACCAAGCGGACCTGGACGAAGTACGCCTTCGACGAACTGGTGAAGGCCGGGTACGATATCTCCAGCGCCACAACCGTTGTGAAGAACAAGGCGAAGACCAAGTTCGTGTACCGCGAGGCGCTCTGGCGCGGCGCGGACATGTTCGGCACCGGAGTCGCGTCGTTCGGCCACGTCAATGGCGTCCACCTCCAGAACGTCGATACTTGGGAAGCCTACATCGAGAAGCTGAACTCGGGCGAACTGCCCCTGGGGCGCGCGTTCCCCACAACGGAGCGCGACCGGCTCATCCGTGAGGTCGTGCTGCTGCTCAAAACCGGCCACCTCGACGTGCCGTACTTCCGCAGCAAGTACAGCGTGGACATCCGCCAAGAGTTCAGCGCCGCTTTCCACAAGCTCGTAGAAGAAGGCTGGCTGACCGTGACCGGCGAGAGTATCGACTGCACCCCGGACGGTCTGATCCAGATCGACCGCCACCTGCCCGTGTTCTTCGACCCCCAGTACATTAGCTCGCGGTACACCTGACCTCACACTCGGCGGGCTGACGCCGCGCCGTTCGCCGATCCATGCCCGACTCGCTGACCTTCATGATGGGCAACCACCCGGCCCCGGTGCCGGGCGAGTTGCGGTATTGCAAGAACCACATGTGGTGCCGTCCGGGCGCGGACGGAATACACACCTTCGGCTTCACCGCGTACGCCGTTCGGCTTATGCAGGACGTTTACTTCCTCGAATGGCGGATCGAACCGGGCTTCGTGACCGCGAAGCAGGAGATCGGTTTCATCGAGACCCAGAAAGCGACCAGCGGGTTGTACGCGCCGATCGCGGGGCGCATCGTTCGGTTCAATGCGGCCCTGCTCGACGACCCCGGCACGATCAACCTGGACAACTACGGTGCGGGCTGGCTGTTCCAATTTGAAGGGGGCGCGTCCGAAACCCTGGACCCGGCCGCGTATTACAACCATCTGGAAACCGGCTGGGAGGCGACGCAGCGGATGATTAAGGGTCAGATCAACGCCGACGCCGAGTGAGTTGTTGTTCGAGACCCCGACCGGTGGTACGATCTTCGCAGACCACTCATGTCACGCCGGGGTGCCCATGAAGCCGTCCGCCGTACTGCTCATCGACCTCGAAAACTTCTTCCTCAGTCGGGTTCAGTACTTCAACCAGAAAGCGATTCTGCCCGGGAACCGGCCCTCGTTCGCCGACGATTTCGAGCGGCTGATCGCGTTCGCGCAGCGCATGGCCGGCGCGCAGTTCGCCGTGCGTCGGGCCTACGCCGACTACGCCACGCTGCGCGCCGGCCCGCGCGACCTGATGCGCCAGGGCGTCGAGCCGGTCCAGGTGTTCCGGCTGTCCGGGTCCAAGAACGCCGCCGACATGCGCATGGCGATGGACGCCGCCGCCCTGCTCAACGGTTCGGCGCAGGTCGATCACTTCATCCTCGTCACCGGCGACGGCGACTTCATCCCGGTCATCCTCGAACTGAAGCGCCACGGGCACACCGTCTCCGTGATCGGGGTGACCGGCGCAACGAACGAACTGATCCAGCGGTTCGTGGACAACTTCGAACTGTACGAAGACCTACTCGCCGCCGAAGAGGTCGAGGTGCGGAGCGGGGAACGGGTCCAGACCGGCGATAACCTCGCGCATGTCGCCCAGTGCGTCCTCCGGTTGCTCACCCAGAAAGGCCCGCTTCGGTTCGCCGCGGTCAAACCGCTCCTGTCGAAGGAGTTGGGCCACCCGTTCGACCCCGGCGCGTTCGGCTGCGACACCACCGGCGAGTTCCTCCAGAAGTACCAGTCCGAATTGGGCGTGGTCATTCGGCAGACGCAGCACGACAAGGAGCTCGCGCTTCCGGGGGCCGCGCCGCCCTCCGCGAACGGCAACGGCGGCTCGAAAGTCGCTCCCAAGCCGCCGGCGCGGACCGCGGAGAAGGTCGCACCGAAACCGGCCGCGCCCGAACCGCACACGCAGATCCATTACCTGCAACTGCTGACCGGGCGCGGGCAAGCGTCCAGCGCGGTGGGCACGGTGCGTGTGCCCGCGGTGCCGTGGGCTGTGATCGAGTGGTCGTGCGATATGGTCGCGACGATGCTCGCGCCGCCGCGCGGGGCACCCACGCACACCACGAGTCTGCTCCCGAAGCTGGTCAAGGCGGCGGACAGTTGCGACATTCCCGACCTGGTGAAGCACCTGCGGTCGATCTACCCGATCCTGCGCGCCGGGCTTGGCGCGCAACCGCCCGACGGCGTGTACGCGCTGCGCGAGGGCACGACCGGCGAGGCAGTGCGGCGCGGTCTGTTCCAGTACATCGGCTACGTTCTGAAGTGCCGGCTGTCCGACAGCGGCGTCACGGGCGAGGTTCGCACCGACGCGCTGGCCGCGGTGTTCGACCCCGGCCCGGCGCTCGAAAAGGCCGTCGCGGAACTGACGGCGGCGCTGGCCGAGCCGCCGCCGGCAGAGTCGCCCCCCCCTGCGCCGGTCGCACCCGCGCCGGCCCCGCCCCGCCCGACCGAGGATTTCCACACGGCCGCCAGCTACATGAAGCTGCTCAAGGCCGGCGGCGCGAAGGGGAGCGACACGGAGTCGTTCAAGATTCTGCCGGTGCCGTGGCCGTCCGTCGAGCGCGTGTGTGCCGATCTCGTGCCGATCGTGGCGGCGCGCGACGCGCCGCCGGAGCGCGATCAGCTCACCGCGCGCGTGATCGATTCCGGTAAGGGATCCGACATCGAGCGGTACGACCAGCACGTGCGCCGCGCGCTGGGCATCCTCCGCGTCGCCGGCGAGCTGACCGAAGAGAACGGCCTGATGACCTTGAACGCGGAGATCACCTCCGGGCAGGAGCTGCGGAACCGTGCGCTGGCGTTCCTGCTCCAACTGCTGCAACTGCGACTCGAAGAGCGCGAGGTGTACGATCCGATCCGCCCGCGCGAGTTCGTCGCCGCCATCGAAGCCGGGCCGCTGACCGACGGGCTGCTCGCCGAGATCGGGCCGGCTATTTCCTGGTTGTACCGCCCCGCGGACAGCACTCCCGCGACCGAGCCTGCTTTCGAGCAGCCAGCGGAACCGGACACGAGCGCGGCGGATTCGGGCATCGTCCTGCTCGAGGCCGTACCGGATGCCGACGGTTCGAGACTCGAACTGGTCGCCGAACCGGAACCCGACACTAGCTCAGAACCAGCGCCGGTGCCGGTCGAGCCGGCTCCCATATGGGACAGCAGCGCCTACGACTTCGACGGCGTGCTCCCCGAAACGACAGCGCCCACCGTGCACGTCCACGCCAGCGCGTCGGCACCTGACGCGCTCCCCGAGACTCACTCCGGCGTGATGGGTGTCGTCAATGTGGAGCGGATCACGAGTGAGGCCGTGGCGGCGGCTGGCGAGGACGCACAGGCGCTACCGGTCAATGAAACCGAGCCGTCACCCACGGCACCAGTGCCGGAACCGGAAATGATCCAGCCGTTCCCGGAGGATGACGACGACCTGATGCTCGCGGTTCCGGTCGCGGACTGGATGCCGGACGGCGACCCGCTCGATACAGAGGTCGAGACGTACTCGCCGACGCTCGCGCCGGAACAACTGGTTCACGCCGCACCGATCTCGGCGCGGTCCGTTCCGATCCCGCCCCCGTTGCCCGGTGCGGTCGCACCGCCGGTCGCTAAGATATTTCCACCGCCCCTGCCAGTGAGCATCCAGCCCACGCCGCTTCCGCCCCTGCCGCCGGAGTCCGCATGAGCCGCACCCGCGTCACCGTCGTCCTCTCGCAAGCGCCGGGCAAGCACCCGGCCAAGCGCGCGCTGGAAGAGAGCGTCGTCGCCGCGCTCCTGATGGAGCCGGACGTGGAAGTGTCCGTCGTGCCGAACCTGTACGACCTCGGCCCCGACCACACCGGCCGGCTGTTCCTCGGCGCGGTCAAGGGCGACATGGTGGTGCTGTCGTGGCTGTACCCGCGGGCCGCGTTCTGGCTGCTGGACCGCTGTGACATCAAGGGGCACTTTGGCGAGACCAAGCTGAAGCCGCCGGCCGATGACGACGACGCCGACGGCGAGGCCGACACGCCCGTTGACAAGCCTGAAGCCATCGGGCCGAGTGGCGCGATCCCCGACCGACACATCTACACCCTCGACCTGCGCGACTCGAACAAGTACGAAGCGTTCGTCGCCGAGATCAAACGCATCGGCGCAGAGTGCCGCGACCGGCGCGAGGTGAAGGGGCGCGAGAAGGCCATCAACAGCCCCGCGATCATCCAACTCGGTCTGTCGCTCGCGAAGGCCGATGATGTCCCTGCGGCGCAGCAGGCGTTCGCGCCGGAGGCGCTGCTCGCGCCCGCGGGCCGCCGCTGGTACCCGGTAATCGACTACAGCCGCTGCACGAACTGCCTCGAGTGCCTCGACTTCTGCCTCTTCGGGGTGTACGGCGTCGATTCCATCGAGCGCATCCTCGTCGAGAACCAAGACCAGTGCAAGAAGGGCTGCCCGGCGTGCAGCCGCGTGTGCCCGCAACAAGCGATCATCTTCCCGGAGTACAAGTCCGCAGCGATTGCCGGCGCGGACACCGGCGCAGTGGGCGGGTTGAAGATCGACCTGAGCCGGCTGTTCGGCGGCGACGCGACCGACGCGCTGAGCGCCGCGGTTCAAGAGCGCGACCGCGAACTAGTGAACGACGGCCGCGCCGCGGTCGGCATGGCGGTGGGCATCCCGAAGCGCCAAAGCGACAAGCCCCAAGGCCCGAAGGACGACCTCGATAAGCTCGTAGACGATCTGGACAACTTGGGGTTATAGGCGCTCACGCCAGTCTGCGCCCCGCCAGCCCTTCAAGCACCCTCAGCGGCGCGGAACCCTGATTCCGTAGCGCGCCGACTTCGACCCAGAAGGTTTGTTCCAACTGGTGCGCGCCGCTGATCGCGGCGTGCGACACCTGATCCGTGAAGCAGATCCATGTACTGCCCGCGGGGAACGCTTGTGTCGCGCTCGCGAACCGGTCCTGGTACTGAGGGTCGAGTTTCATCGCGTCGTGGAGCTTGAGCATGTAGTGGTCGTAGCGCGAGCGCACGGACTTCGTGACGCGCACGGCCGCGAGCAGCCCGCGCTCGCCAGGCAGCGGGGCGCGGAGCTTAGGCCAAAACTGCCGGGCCACGCGCTCGAACGGTTCGCCCACCTTCCACACTCGCGCGCGGCCGTCCGGGTTCACGTTGCTGAACACGCGCAGGATGCGCTTACCCTTGCTCGGCTGGCTGGGGAAGCTGTCCACGTGCAGCCGCGTGTCGTCCTTGCGCCACGACTGCGACCGCCCCGCGACCTCCACCGGGCGCAGGCTCGTCTTCGCCTGATGTATCCCGCCGGCGTAACTCGGCAGCAGCGCGGAAAGCAGCGCGCGTGTGGAGAGCGCGAAGCGGCCCAGCAGCCCGCGCAGTTCCTCCAGCTTCATCTCCGTGACCGTGGTACCGCCGAGTGAGCCGTTGCGCGGGTCGAAGCTGACGTTCTTCGACTTGCCGACGATGGTGGGCGTGAGGAACGCGCGCTCTGCATCGGACAGCTCGAACCGTAGGTTCGGGAGAAATAATACGTGCCCGGTTTCGAGCGCCTCGGTCGCGTCGGCCTGTTCGCCCGCGCCAACGCTGCCGCCCCACGTTGCCAACTCGACCGGGCGTATAGCGGACATGGGCTACCTCACTTGCAGGAACGGTGCAGTTCCTACAATCGACGCAAGCGCCCCGTCCGCTTCAATGATTCGGAGTTGATGTGACCCCCGCAGACCGCCTCCGGGCCGCGTACCTCGTCGCCCGCGACGCCCTCCTCGCCGAGCGCGTGCCTGAAGGCCACTGGGTGGGCGAGCTGTCCACGTCCGCCCTCTCGACCGCGACCGCGATCATGGCGCTGCACCTGGTGAACCCGTTCGAGCACCGCGAGCGGATCGACGCCGGGGTGAAGTGGCTCGCGGACCACCAGAACGCCGACGGCGGCTGGGGCGACACGGTCAAGAGTTTCTCGAACATCTCCACAACGATGCTCTGCCGGGCCGCGTTCAAGATGGTGGGCGAGAAGCCGTACCCCGACACGATCACGCGCGTCGAGGAGTTCCTGACGCTTAAGGCCGGGGCACTCCCCGCACGCCGGGTGGCGGCGATCCGCGCGCGCTACGGCAAGGATCACACGTTCTCCGTGCCGATCCTGATGACGTGCGCCCTCGCGGGCCTCGTGAAGTGGGACGAAGTGCCGCGACTGCCCTTCGAGTTGGCATACCTGCCGCAGAGCTGGTATCGCTTCGCGAAGATGCCCGTGGTGAGCTACGCGCTGCCGGCGCTCATCGCCATCGGGCAGTGCGTCCACCACCACCGCCGGTCGCGTAACCCGATCCGCAACGCGGTGCGCCGGCTCGCCCGCGGGCGCACGCTGAAGGTGCTGCGCCGCATCCAGCCCACCAGCGGCGGCTACCTCGAAGCGACCCCGCTCACCAGCTTCGTGACGATGGCGCTCGCCAGCATCCGCCGCAAGCGCTCGGCGTCGGAGCAGCAGGTGATCGACGAGGGCGTGCGGTTCATCGCCAACTCGATGCGCCCCGACGGTAGCTGGCCCATCGACACCAACCTCGCAACGTGGGTCACGACGCTCAGCGTGAACGCACTGGCCGCAGCGGGGGATTTGGAATCGCTCGACACGAAGGACAAGATTCTCGATTGGCTGTTGAAGCAGCAATACAAGGAGCGCCACCCCTACACCGGCGCGGCCCCCGGCGGGTGGGCGTGGACCGACCTGCCCGGCGGCGTGCCCGATTGCGACGACACACCGGGGGCGATCATCGCAGTCTGCAACATGAATATGGGTTGGGAAGGCGGGAACTGGGGACCAGGTAAGCACTGGATTCGCGAATTACAGAACAAAGACGGTGGGTTTCCGACCTTCTGTCGCGGTTGGGGACTTCTTCCGTTCGACCGCAGTGGTTCGGATCTGACAGCACACGCGGTACGAGCAATCGCTGCCCTCTGCACAAAGGCTGGTGTTTTCTATCCCGACTACATGAAGCGGATGTCGAGTGACACCGTTCCTCGTGGCCTCGCGTACCTCGCGAAGCAACAGCGCGCCGACGGCTCGTGGCTACCGCTGTGGTTCGGGAACCAGCACGCGCCGGACGACATCAACCCCGTTTACGGCACCGCGCGCGTGCTTGCCGCTTATCGCGACCTCGGTTTGCAGGATTCACCCGAATGCCGGCGCGGGGTCGAGTTTCTGCTGATCGTGCAGAACGCCGATGGCGGTTGGGGCGGCGCGAAGGATTGCCCTTCGAGCGTGGAGGAGACGGCGCTCGCGGTGGAGGTGCTGTTGGATTTGGCGAACAACGAAGCCACGGATCGAGGGATTGCGTGGCTCGTGGAGGCGGTCGAATCGGGCCGGTTTCGTGAGGCCAGCCCGATCGGGTTTTACTTCGCCAAGCTGTGGTACTTCGAGAAGCTGTACCCGCTGATCTTCACCGTAGCGGCGCTGGGGCGGGCGTGCGCACTCGCGAAGCCGCAAGCGGCTACTTCGGCGGAAGTATAGGCTTGAAGCCCTCAGTCGTGGGCTTGCCCTTCCCCTTCCAGTCGAGGTTTCTGTTCAGGTCGGTCGGATCGAACTTCACCGTCGCGCCGGCTTCGGGCACATCCACCTTCGCACACCAGAGGGTCGCGTTCACGACGGTGCGGCGGAAGTTCTCGTCGGCCCAGTTGCGGTGGAAGTGCCCGCCGGTGAAGCCGAAGCTGCGGCCCTTGTCCGCGCGCTCGAAGGCCCACGCCATCGTCTCGATCTCGCCCTTGCGGGTCTTCGTGTACGCCGTGCCGCGCGTGCCGTCCGGCGGGATTGCTTGAAGGATCGGCGTCACGCCCTTCATGTCGTCGATCCACCGCATCCCGTAGTACCACTCGTCGCGGATCGTGAACGGCTTCACGCCGCGCGTGGTCTCGTTCTTCGGCAAACTTCGGATGTTCGCGTCCCAGTGCGGGTTGATCGAGTAGCCCGTTTCGTAGTACCCGCCGAGCCAACCCTTCACCGGCCCGGCGATGTCGCGCTCGCCGGACTTCACCGGGTACTCGACCGCGTAGTGCAGGTTCACCCAGCCGCAGCCGCGGTCGAGTTGCTTCTGGATGATCTTCATGCGGTCGGGCTTGATCGCGGGGTGGCCGCCGCCGCCGTCCATGTACATCACGACGCAGTCGGCCGTGTCGAACAGCTTCTCGTTCTTGGGCCAGCCGTCGCGGGCCATGATCGGGAACACACCGTCGGTCTGCTTCAGCAGGTTCATCAGAATCGCGCTACCGGCGAAGAACTCGTGATCGCCGGCGCTGTGGCTGCGGCTGCCGGCGACGATCAGCACCCGCTTGCCCTTGAAATCGGCCGGAGGCTCCTTTTCCAGTTCGACTTTCGACTGATCGTAAGGATCGACCGCCGGCGTTTCGGCCCGAACCGCGGCAAACGGGGTTAGAAGGAGCAGAACGGAGAGGATTCGGCGCATGGCGTGAAAGGCTCCTGTTGGGGGGCAGTATGTGGCGGGTATCGGGCGCGTTCCACGAAACCGCGCCGCGACCCGGAACGCAAGCGCCGTTTTAATTTGCATCGCGCGCGGGTTGTGGGCAAACTGGTTCGGATGCCACCCGCCCCGTATCCTCTCCGTGACCTGTGCCGGGTGACTGACTCGCTCCCCGACGCCGCTGCCAAGGGACCAACCGTGACGACCGTTGCCGAGATCGAACAAGAAGCCGCGGCCGAACGCGCCCCCACAAAGCCGCCCAAAGTCAACTCCGCCGCCTTCAAAGAAGTGCCGCAGGACCGAGCGGTTCGGGACCGCATCCGCGCCGCCATCGAGACGTTCTGCAAGACGGTGGACAAGTCGAAGCCGCTCACACGCGAGCTGACCCGCGAAATGGCCGAAGGCGTTCTCAAGACGCTCGGCCTCGGCGAGTCGTGCCTCGGCTTCGCGATGGTGATGCTCACCAACGAGTTCTGGCGCGAGCAGGTCGCGGCGATCCCGTTCAACCGCCGGCTCATGCTGCTGCCGCACTGCCTGAAGAACGCGGAGGGCTGCCCCGCGGAGTACGACGAGCTGGGCCTCGACTGCAAGAAGTGCGGGGCCTGCGAGGTCGGCGACTTCCGCACTAAGGCCGAAGAACTCGGCTACAAGGTGCTGGTCAGCGAAGGCACGCCAATCGTGCTCAAGATCATCGTGAGCGGCCACATCGACGCCATCGTCGGCGTCGCGTGCCTGAACGTACTCGAGAAGGCGTTCGACAAGGTGCTGCTGGCCGGCATCCCGTGTATCGCGACCCCGCTGCTGTCGAGCAACTGCAAGAACACGTCCGTCGACAACGATTGGGTGTTCGAGTCCATCGGGCTGCACACGCCGCCCGCGGGCGCGAAAACCAAGACCTACATGCACCTGATGCGCGCCGCGAACGCGCTGTTTAAGGAGCCGGATCTGACGCGCTTGATCCCCCGCCCGCGCGCCTCGTCGCCCGAAAACGATCCGCTTCGCAAGCACGAGAGCATCGCCTACGACTTTCTCGCGCGCGGCGGGAAACGGAGTCGCCCGCTCATCACGCTCGCGGCCTACGACGCGCTCAAGGGCGCGCCCGGCACGCTGGCCGAAACCGGCTGGGAACTGCCCGACGAGGTGAAGCGCGCGGCGGTCGCCATCGAAGCGTTCCACAAGGCGAGCCTCGTTCACGACGACATCGAGGACGACGACACCTCCCGCTACGGTCAGGAAACGCTGCACCGCATCCACGGCGTCGGCACCGCGATCAACGTCGGCGACTACCTCATTGGCCTCGGCTACAAGTGCGTCTCGCGCGACCGGAAGGTGCTCGGCGCGGAAACCGCCGTCGATGTGCTGGACAAGCTCGCGGATGCGCACATCAAGCTGTCCGAGGGCCAGGGCGCGGAGCTGCTGTGGCGCGATGCGAAGAACAAGGCGCTGACCACCATCG
>SXHE01000129.1 GCA_005773755.1 Planctomycetia bacterium | reverse complement strand
GTAGATGTCCCGCGCCCGCGCCCCGACCATCGCGAGTTGGGACGGGGTGAGGTGCCGCCGGTGCAGGTTCAGCGACAGGACGTAGGCCACGGGCTTGCGCGTGGGACGTGTTCGCACGTTCAGATAGGCAAAGAGACGGCGGAAGGGCGTTCGGCCCGCCTGCGCTCGCTAATGCGATTTGGCGGGGTGTCACCGGTTCCCGCCGCGTACAGCGCCGCGAGGTCGCGCCGGATCAATTGACCCACCGCGTTCCCGCTGATGCCACGCGCCGTACCGATCTCCCCGAACGTCTCCCCACCAACGACGTGGCGCACAAGGGCGGAAGCGCGATCGGCAGGGAGCGTGTCGAGAAGGTCGGCCACCATCGCCCGCACGTCGGCCGGTGACTCTCCGTCCACGAGCGAGTTCACTGCGTCCACCTCGCAGCCGTCCAGGTCGATCATCGGGCCGACGCGCCGGAACGCTGCCGGGTTCTTCTTCCGCTCCTTCTCCAACCGCGCCCCGCACGCGCGAATCACGCGCCAGCGCGCCCACGTCGGGAACGGCCCCTTCGCCGGATCGAACCGCAGCGCGGCCCGCCACAGTGCCAACCCCGCCTCGCTCGCGAAGTCGTCGGCCAGAAGTGGAACCGCCCGCGCCCATCGGTTTGCGACCGCGAGCGCGAGCGGAAGGTATTGTTCGACCAGCCCGTTAACGTCCTGCATGAAGTACCCACTGAGGAACAGAATCACCGAACAGCGGCGCGCGTGCCTTCGATCACGTCACCGATGGCGTGCGCCCGCACGCCCCTCCCGGCGCCGTCCGCGTCGATGGCGACGTGAGTAACCCCGGCGCGTTCTAGCTTGGCGAGCGTGCCCACGAGCTTCGCCAAGTCGCGCATGTGGAACGGCTGATACTCGTCCGGTTCTTCGCCCGTCGCGAGCAGGTAGACGCTCGCTAAGTCAAGTTCAGTGAACACCGGCACGAGGGCGGAAACCGGAAAGTCGAAACCCACTTCACGCAGAACCGCAGAAACGGGATACCCGCCGTCCGGCCCCACTGCGGTGCGCCGAACGAGGAACCACAGCGGGCCGACGATAAGAAACTCGTCGGGGTTGTACAGCGCGTCGATGGTGTCGGTTGTCATGCTCTCTCCATGTAGGTGTGCCGGGCGTGTCACTTGATCGGTCATTCTCCTATCTCAAGGAGGGCGAAGTTTCCCGGCTCGTAGACCCTCTCGACGTAAGCCGCAACCGGGATGGAGGTGAGTTTGCTGTTCGGCGAGTCAAAATCCTGCTCGTACTCAACCCAGACGTAATCGTGCCCGCCCTTCGCCGGGAGAACGATGCCTGCCGTGCCGATGTCGATTTGGATTTGGTTTTCTTCCTGCGCGAAACTGTGCGTCAGGTTCCAGATGGTGAACGTACTTCCGCTCCCGTCCGGCAACGTGCCCCGCGAGGACGTTGGTTCGCAGCCGAGATAGAGCAGGGTGCCTGCGGGGAACTCGTAGAACTCCGCGTTGTTCGTGCGGCCGACCATGTTCCGCACGGTACGCAGGTACGCGAAAGTCAACTCCGCGCGCTGGACGCTCTTGCTCCACTGCATCGCGGGTGCGGTGATGTCGCAACCGCCAACCCCACTATCGGAAACGCCAATGGCGCCTTGGTAATCCGGCGCGGTCCCAACACCGGCACCGGCGCCATCCGAAGCTTGGCGCCGGTACAACGTCTCCTTACTCTGCGTAATGTGAACCGTGCCCGCGCTGATCTTGAATGAGTACACATCGGGAGTCAGACCGGTGCCGTCCAGCGCGCCCGTGCCGTACTCCACTTCGACCGCCCATGTGTCCGCGTTCAACGGGTCGCAAGTGATCGTCTTCCGGGTCAAGCCCTGGAAGACGAGCGGGTTGAACAGGTACGCCAGTTCGTACACTTCGCTCAGGTCCGCAGTACCTGAGCAGAACCACGAGCGCGTCACGCTCTGTCCGTTGGCGTCCCGCTTCGACTTGCGCGAGCGCGGGGTTTCGTAGAAGTACGGCATTCATCTCCGTGAGTGAAGTTGTTGGGTTGTCGGTGCGCCGGGTCAGTCCAGGTTCGCAGCGAGGTAGACCGCGAGCAACTTGTCGAGTTGCTTCGGGGTCAAGGTGGCGTGCGGGAACCCGCGCCCGATCAGCCACAGCGAGAACGACGGCAGCGTGTACTTGAGCGCGGGTTTCGTGAACTCCACGTTCACCGGTGCTACGTCCATCGCGCGCGCCGGTTCCGGTTCGGGCGGATCGGCTTCCGCGTCCTCGTCGCTCACAGCTTCCGGCGCTGGTGTCTCACCCCCGAGCGCCGCGAGGATGCCGGCCCGCAAGTCGGCCTCACTGCCGGCTGTCGCGAGAAGCGCGTCGAGTTGTTCACTGCCGAGCGTCGTGAGCATGGTGTCCTTCTCAGGTGAGCAGCGTGCAGGGGTTGTAGTTGGCCCGCGCACCGGTTTCTGGTCGCGTGGCGCGGAGCGCGACTTGTGCGGCCCGCGCCTTCCCGCTCGCGGTCAGCCTGAGCATCCCGGAGACGCGGCGCACATGCCCGTGATTAATCAGATTCGCGAGGGTCGCGGGCGAGCAGTTGAGCGTTTGGAGTCGGCCGGATTCCTCCCACGCGCGGAGTGTGAGAAGGGCGCGCTCTTCGGGGGAGAAAACTGTCAGGGTCGGTGGCATTCGTCCTCGTGTTCGGGTCGGTTTGGTTCGGGATCAAATCGCGAAACTGGTTGACTTGTCGGCAGGGTTCCGCACGAGAGAGATTTCACGCAAGTCGAACGTGGTAACATCGGCGGTCGTGTGCGCGCCCCGACCGCGCACCGTGTGGCGCAGCGACGAGCCGCCAACGGACACCGCGCGGTATGCGGGGTGCGCCGCGATCCACAGCGCCGCCTTCGCTCCGCGCGGTGTGCTGGTGTCCAACGACCAGCGCAACCCCTCGTCGGACGCCGTTAGCTTCAACGAGCCGTCGCGGGTTCCGGCGAGCGCCGGCTTATTGGTGTCGTGGTCGATGTGCAGGCTGATATCTTTCGTGCCCCGGCTCGCGGCGAGCAGTGAGGCGAAGAAGCAGCCGAACGGGAACCGGACGTGTGGAACCTTCGCGCCGCCCGAAGTGAGCGCGGGTGTCATGCGCGGCGTAATGCGGGCGCGGTGCTTGACCGCCCACCCGCCAAACTTGAGCGCCGCGAACTCTGTGCTACCGGCTCGAATCCGCATTACACCTCGATGCTTGGTTGAAGTCGGCCTTCTGGTTGTCATCCTCTTCACTGGCTTCAATCCACATTCCACACTTCAATGTTTGGTGGCAGCCAGTCGGCGCATTCACCATCTACCAACGAGACAAGTTCGGGGGGAACAGGCGTCGCCATGATCGCGGCGAAACTCACATCAGAGAACCGGGCGAGGTCGGCGCGCAACGCCCATCGGTAGTAGCCCATTCCGTAACACGCCCGCGTCCCCTCGTTCGCCGCTACTATCCGGTCGAAGAACTCCACCCGATCGCGCCCCAATTCTTCGGCACGGGCGAGCAAGTGGACGGCCACGCGGACGAACTCCGCTCCGTGGTGCGTGTCTGCTTCGACCCGTTCACCCTCTTCCGCTTTCGGTAGCGGACCCGCCATGAACCGCGCCCACTTCAACTGTTCCGGTTCCATCCTCGCGGGCGCGTCTGGCGCGGTTCTGTATCGCCCGGTGCCGAGCGCCAGAACGTGCGCCAGTTCGTGAAGCACCACGGCTTCGATTACGTCGGCCAGAACGGATTCGTGGTAGTAGTCGCGCACGGCATTCGCGCTCACGATCAGCGCCGGCCCGCGACCGCGCCAGCGCTCACCGAGTACGTCGCGGATGTCCGCGTCCAACCCTTCGTAGGTGTACCCGATCAACCCGCCGTGCGTCGTCGCGGTGCGATCCGGCGGGAGCGTGTCGCCGTCGATCAGGTACAGTGGAAGCCCCGCGAGGTCTACCGGCGCGAGCCGCCGGCAGAACACCTCAAGCGCGTCCAGGTCGATCACCTTTCCAATTGCCATTCCGTGCCCCGGTTACGGAACCTGAAGATCGGCTTCTAGCTTCGCGATTCGCAACCGCAACTCGCGTTGCCGGGTTTCGATCCGCTGAAGTTCCGATTCGCGACCGGGCATCAGGTAGCGCGCTTCTTCCTGGTGTTCTTTCGTCTTCGTGTCCTCGATCAAATCGTTAACAATCGGTTTCGCAAGCCACTGGCGATTCATCGCCAACAGCCTCCGTAACTCGTCCGCGCGCTGTTCGCACTTGTGGTTCTCGCGCCGCAGCGCATCCAGTTCGACCGCGACAGCCGGCCACACCTGTGGCCCGGTATTGATGAGTTTCCGCCGCGCGTTCTCGCAGTTGGTAATCTCGTCAACGATGCGGTCGCGGGACGCTGCCCACGCTGCAACCTTCACGTTGCGCGCTTCCCAGAGTACCGCGAACGCGGCTTCCTCTTGGTCGATTGCCGCCTGCTCGCGTTGCTGTTGCTCGCGTAGAGCCGGGATGCGCTCCACGTTCTTCGCGGCTTCCAGGCGATCCGCGATCAGTCCCGCCAGTTCTCCGAAGTCTTCGACCGGTTGCCCCGCAAGTTCGCAGAGCGCGACCACCTTTTCCGGGTCCGCTTCCTCCCCGTGTGCGACCGCGCGCGCCGACCGGTAGAATTCCGCGAGCCGCTCATCTCGCAACTTCTCAGCCGCCGCCGTGGTCCGCTGCACGAAGTCCTTTACCGCCGTCGTCATTCATCCCCCTTTGTGAAACTCGGAACTCTCAACGCCCCTTTGCCACCGGCAAACCGGCCGGTGTATCTGAGCGAGCCGGGCGAAGGGAGACACCCGGCTCGCTTCCGACCCGTTCACAACCCCGCGAAGGGTCGCGCCGTCGTCGGTGCCCTCGTGGGCTTGTCTCTACACCCGTCTTCGCCGTAGGACGGGTGAGCCGTGGTGCGACGCGGCGAGAGGGTAATCCCCGATCTCCCCAACCCGGTCGGGTTTGGTCGCGACCATCAGCGCCAACTTCTCATCACGCGCGGAACAGTAGAGATCGACGGCGCCGTCGATCTCGGATTCAGCCGCCGACACGACCGCGCCCGGTGCGTCGATCTCGCGCCAACCGCCCGCCGTGACCGCGTAGTAAACCCGGCCCGCGCTGTCGGAGTGTGCGCCCAACCATCCGGCCGACGCCGCCGCGCAGAACACCAGTTCCGTTTCGGCCAGCGCTGCCCGTTCCTTCTTGGTTGCGTCGCCGTACCCCTTGCCGTCGTGAAGCGCGATCTCCGCGAGCAAGTAGCGTTCCATCGTCTTCGCCTTGCGGTCGGTCGCGCCGGCCACGGTCGCGAGCATGGCACGCGCTTCGGCCCGACCCGGCAGCCCGCACAGCGCCCGCGCCCGCGCGTCGCTCTGTTCAGTGAGCCGCACATGCGGGAACTTCACCCGACCGACGCGCGTGACGAGGATCAGCCCATCTGTCTGCATTTCACCCAACAGCCGCTCCGCGCTCTTCCGGTCTACAGCCTCACCACCGACCCGAACGGGAACGCCGACCCTGGACAGCGCCGGCATGGCCAACGTGCGGTTCGCCGACGTCTGCCCGGTCCAATCTCGGATCGGCAGCCGCACCGCGTCCGCGTGCGCCAGCGACCGAATCAGGATGGTTTCAACCTCGCTCACCGCATCTCCGCTCTGTGTCACAAACTAACTGAGGTCGGTCCCGGTCCTGTTCCCGTTGCCCTCTTATCCGCCAGAATCGGGTAAAGTACCTTCGACCGGTCGGTTTTTTCTCGTCAGAACGTGGTAACGGGTTTGGCCCCGGCCGCGAGCGGTCGCGTCTGCATGGCGCGCCACGCGACCAACTCCGCACGCGACCAACGGTGCCGCGAAGCCACGACCACGGGGCGCGGGAACGTCGGGTTCGCCTTCAGACGGCAGAACGTCGGGTAGCTCACGCACAACAGGACGCAACCCTCTTCAGCCGTTATGTACTCTTCGTTGGTGTTCATTCGTGCCTCAATGGACATCACTACACCACCGACGATACTCAATCGAACAAAGTTGCACAAGGTAAAACTTTCTCGATTGTTGCCTTTCCTTCCTCCGCTCACGAACTTCGCGGTCGCTCGCCCGGCGGGGTGAAGGTGAATAGCCACCTCGCGCACCCGGTCGGCATGTTCAGCAGCGCCGTCAGCGGCCCGCCGTATCGACCCGCGAAGCGCCACCGCGACCACTTGCCGGGTCGAACCCACAGGTCGCATTCCGGCATCAACTCGTTCGCATACATTCAGCCTCATGTTTGGGTTTCGTCGGCACCGCCACAGCTACGGCAGAGAGGCAGGAACAACCGGTACGGGCGAGCAACCGGTACGCTTGGTGGCGAACAGGCATCTGCGAGGGAGAGGAACAACCGGTCAACCCCCCGGACCCCCTAGCGGGTGTCCGGGAGGTTGTTCCGGCTCGTTCCGAACAACCGGTAAGAACAACCGGTTTACCGGTTGTACCGGTTGCTCATTTTGGCACCCGGCTGAACCCCCTCCGCTTCACGCCGGCTCCCTGCCCGCCTTCCCGAACGAACTCCACTTCTTGGATGATGCCCTCATCGACCAACGAAGCGAGCGCCGCCGCAACCCGCGCTGTCGAGAAGCCCGTCAGTTCGCGAAGCCTGTTCTTCGTGACGGCTTCCTGTCCGCTCTCGCGGGAGCCGTCGATAAGTTCGATCAGCCTCGTGCCGTCCGCGCGCATCTTGCCGCGCGCAACCTCCGCGCGGGTTTGCTCGCGTTGCGTAACCCGGTCCTCTTTCGCTTCGTTGACTGTCTGCACCGTCACATCCCACTGCCGACCACTGAAGTTCTCGTTGATTGTCCCCTCTTCGATGTGCAGCGACCACAAACCACCCTGACCAGTGGAACCGCCGATCCGACACCACAGGTCATGTGTGCCGTCGTCGCGGTATTCGGAGCGCCGGTTGAGCAAGATGAACTGTCGGGCGAACTGTTCAAGCCCCGTGTACGCGAGGTGCGTTAACTCCATCGGCTGACCCTGTTCCAGCTTCTTCCCCGCATGGTGAACGAGCAGCGGCGTACAGCCCGCTCCCAACAGCACCTCCGACACGACGCGGAACGCGGCCCCGGCCTCGAAAAGGTTCCGCGCGTCGATGTCGCCAAGTGCCAAGTACACAGGGTCGATGATGCACACGTCCGCTTCCAGCTTCGCCAACTCCGCGCCGAACGCCTGCATACCCGCGAAGTCGGAAAACGTCGGCAGCGTGAAACACCAGTTGAGGTGTTTGTTGAGACTTGCCAGCGAAACGCCCTTTGCCTTGCACACCCGGTGCGCCGTCTCTTGCAGCGTGTGCGCGCCGCTCTCCCCGGATACAACAGCGACGCGCACCTTAGCCGGCTCGCCCGCCACCTCCGATTCGACCATCACCACTTGACCGTCGTCCCCCGTCACTCCGCGTTTCCCCATCCGGTTGGGGATGTCGAACTTGCCCAAGAAGGGCAGCCCGGCCGCGAGTGATACCGCGAGGTCGATGGAGAGGTTTGTCTTGAGCGCTTTCGACGGTCCCGCGATCACGCCCGGCTGACCGCGAACCAGCACGTTCTTAATGAGCCAGTTGGGGCGATAGTCACCGCCCGCGAACGTCGCGGAGTCAATGAACCCGAACTGACGCGGGCCGACCGCCGCGCCCTTCACTTGCTTGGATGGTGCCGCCCGGCCATTAACGAAGTCGTCTATCTCCCTGGCGCGTGCGGCTTCACCCCTTACCGCCTCCAGAATCACAGCGTCGGTCGGCCTCTTGTCGTTTTCCCACCAAAGGATTCCAGCGATGAGCCGGGGCACGTCACCTGGCGCAACGTGGTGTTCGTGAATCATCTCCCGTGCGAGACGGCGCACGCCGCCCGGCGAACCATCGTGACCGGATGGAAAACGGCCCGACCAATTGAGTTGGAATTCCAACTCTTTTTCTCGCTTGATTTGCTGCTCTGACTTGCGCGCCCTTGTGGGAGCTTCAGAAGATACGTTGACTTGCCCGCTCTGTGTAGTTACCTTGATTACTCACCTGTAGTTTTGAGTATCGGGTTTCAGCGCCCGCTACTCGGTTTGGGGTTCGGTCTAGTTCGCCGCCGTTCGATCAAGCCACACCCGCGATTTGCCGTCGCGGGTGTGGGCGTTTCTGTACCCCTCACGCGCCCGCATCCGCGAGCCTCTTCGATGCCGCTTCCGCTGCCCGGCTTCGCGCCTTTGGCGCCCGCTTTGGTACGGCTGCCGTCTCGGGTTCCGCGCTGGGTGTCAGCGCTGCGGAGAACCTTGCGAGCGCGGCCCGCGAGGTAAGCCACCGCGTACCGATGCGCGCGGCTTCCAACTTCACCACCTCACCGCCGACCGCCCTCGCGCCGGTCGCGATCCAACGCCACACCGTTGACGAACACATGCGCCCCTCACCCCGCGTACCGGGGAATAGCGCGGCCGCGTCCGACAGCCCCAGCGCATCCCCGCTCAGGATTTCGCCAAGTACGTCAGCCACGGCACACCGCCTCTGCTACGTTGGTCAGCGGAGCAAGACCCAAGAAAGACATGAACATCGCACGCGGCCAAGCCCAGCGCCGGCCGATCCGCACCGCGCCGGGAATGGTGCCGTTCGCCGCGCGATTGCGTAGCGTGTTCTCATGTTCGCCGGTAATCAACGCGGCCTCTGGCACGAAGACCAACAGCGGGCGCGTCATGGTGTCGGTCGCAGACATACGGGTTTCCCTTTCTGTGTTGCTGAACTGGTATCACAATTCCACTTGTTCAACATCATCCACAACAGCCGCAGTGTGAGAAGGGCGGCACGCGATGTAGGTTTCTAATGCAGCAACCTCATGAAAGCGCGAAGTGCCTGAGCCGCAAGCGTTTTCGTGGTGCCGCTCGTGGCGAGCGGGTGACGCGCCTGACCATTCCAACCACATCCAAAGAAATCCACTTCGCCAGCCGCTTGGAATCCCGGAGAGTTGGAACAAAATCGAGAATCCGAATCGCCCCCACCTTTCTGCGAACGAAATCAACACCCGTAAACGAACACGCCCGGCAGCGCTGCCGGGCGTGAAGTGGTCGTGTGATGCGGTCGCGGTTCAGCCGATCTTGCCGACGATCTCAGCCGCGAGCGATTGGTTTTTCTCTGCGTAGATTTGCGACGTGTCGGCGCGGGAGTGCCCGAGCAAAACTTGCACGGCTTCCAGGCCGTGCGCCTTGCGTATCATCGTGGCGAACGTGTGGCGAAGTTGGTTCGGGTGCCAGCGGTGTTCGTCCCGCCACGCCTTCACCTTCTCGCGCTCGCCCGGTGTCAGCCGCGCTATCCATGCCGCTCGTGTCTCGTCGGCGCGTTGTGCCAGCAGCTTCGGAGGTGGGAACACGATATCACAGGCGCGCGATACCGCCAGCGCGTAGGAATGGGAGGTGTACCGCGATGCCGGGGCGCGCTTCGGGTTCTTCTTCCGCTTGCTCGCGTTCCGGTTCATGTGCGAGGTGTAGCGCGGCGTCGTCCGCGCGGCGGATCGGGCCGCGTGGATTTCTGCAACCGCGCGAGCAGCGGAGAACAGGTAGTCGTTCGCGTCTTCGGTGAAGAAGACCCGCAACACCGCCTGCGCCTTCGGCCCGACCGCGATCACCCGCGACTTGCCCCGGTGCGAGGTCTTGTGTTGCTTCGGTCGGTAGAACCACACGTCGCCAGTTTCGTCGATGTCGCACCGGCGCATGGTGCAGGCTTCTCCCGGCCGACAGCCCGTGAGCCGTTGCACCTCGATCATCGCGCAGACGAACCGGTTCAGGTGTGGGAGCGTGGCATCTACCACCGCGTCATCGACGGGAAGGATGGGTTCCGTTTCTCGCGCCGTGGTGCGCCCCTTCTGCAACCCGGATACCACCGTGAGCGCGGCATGAACCGGCGCGGGAACCAGTTCTTCAGCAGCCGCCCACTTGAAGATTCTGCGCACGATGTTCACGCGCCGGTTCACCTCTTTGCGGGAGAGCTTCGCGACCACCCACCCCTGCCGGACCGCCTTCAACTTCAACGGCCCGAAGTCCCGCGCCGGTTCGTCGCCGTACAGTTCCCGCAGCGCGCGGATTACCAGCTTGCATTCCGATAGTTCGCTCGTGGTCTTCCCGTCGGGCGTTCGGTAATGGCGTTCGGCGTGCGTGTGGAATTGCTCAAGCATCTCCACGAGGAGCAACCCGGCCGCGTCCTTGACCGTCGCGCTTTTCGGCGCGACTTCGTGTTCTAGCAGGAACAGCCCGTAGGCCTCTTGCGATTCGGCGGATTCGTACAAGCCGGGAAGGAGTTGTTCTTTCTGCCGGCCGTCGGCACCGGTCCAGACGGCACGAGCGCGCCCGGATTGGGAGTGCTTCAGATACTTCGGGACAAGTCCGCGCGGGCGCGCCATGTTCGCTATCCCCCAGGAATTGCTGGCACAGCCTGAGTTGTACCAGCGGGACGAGTTCTATGGAAGGTTTCCATAGAATCGGGGGGTTCTGAAGTGCGTTTTCGGGAGACTTTCAACCGCTCGCAACCACTGTGATTACAAGCATTTTCGTTGCAGTAGCGGGGGGCGGAATTGAACCGCCGACAGCTCGCTTATGAAACAAACGCCAATTAGCCCCGAAAACGCATCAAAACCCAACGATCTACAGCAGTATCATACCACTTTACAACCTCTGCGTGAACACAAATCTATTGCAAGAATCCCCAGTGATTTGTGGAATTGTCGCGAGTTTTATGGAATTGCATGGAAGCCGTTTGCGCGACGAACGCAGAGCGAACGCGATCCCGTTGGGGCGCTCCGTTCGCGGCTTCAGCGCGCTGGCTTTCGCTTCTATGGAATTTCATGGAACGGAATCAGTCGCGCGGGATTCGCAGTTAGTTTAGCGCCGTCGCCGGGGCGAAGGTGGTGGAATCACCCCGCCACCGCCCCAGCGGGTTTCAAGCAACAGCGCGTAGCCCCTGTGCAGCGCGTACAGCACGACGGCGCCCAGGCAAAACATCCCGACCACAAGTACAGCCGCAAGATTGGTACTCACAAGTTATCCCCCATCAATTCCGGCGGGTGCGCCGGGTCTTAACCGGCCGATGGCACCGCGCGTTTTCGATGGGTTGAGGATGAGGGGAGGGGTTGCCCGGATGAAAGAAAGATTGAGCCGTCGCCCACTCAGAACGAGAACACCCGGCCGCGCGGCCGGGTGTCTGTGCGTCGGGATTGGGCCGCATGTCAACCAATCAGGATACGCGCTCGGAGTTGGTCAGCCTTCAGCCGGCGCGCTTCGGCTGCTGGCGATTCGGGCAGCGTTGGTTGTTCCGGGTTACAGTCCTTAATGAACTGGTCGTACATCTCGCGGTCAACTACCCACTGCGCGCCGATCCGAAAGCCACGGAGTTTTACCCGTGATGTGCCAATAACCACGCCCTCGCGTACCCACTTCCAAACCGTGACACGGCTCTTGCCTACTCGCTTCGCGAGTTGGGCGAGCGTTTCGGGTTGGTAAGCGGTTGGCGGTACGGCTTCGGGCACCGGCTCGCGCCGCGTGTTCCTCGTGGTCTTCTTCGACACATCGGCCTCTTTTTGTGGGTTGAGACTGGCATGAATTTAACAGCCTTAGCCTACCATTCGCTACGCCAGAACCAGAGTGCGAACCGCGCGGATTGACTGAAAATCCTAGCGATTCCGCTACAACGCACAGAGCGATTTTGTAGCACGGTCGGGTTGCTACGGAGTGTGCCAAGTGGAGGCGGGTCGAACTAACGAAGGCGCCTCACGAGCGCTCACGAGGTTAACCGGCCAGTGATGCACGGGCGAGCCATTCAACCGGGCGCGCGTCGCCCGTGAACCGCGCGTCTGCGGGATGGTGTAGTTGTCGCCGCAACTTGGCCCGCTCGTGCATCACCTCAACCTTCTCGGCCGTGCCCGGTGCCGCCGTGGTCGGCGCGTCCGGTAACGGCGCATCTCCCTTCCCGCCTCCTAACCCGCGTCGCTTGCAACGCTCTCTGCGCTCCTCGTCGTTCATTGGCACCGTTGAAGTGGGCGCGCCGGGCAAGCGCCCGGCGCGGTGTTGATTGTCGGATGTGGAACCCGCAGTGATACCCGCGAGACAAGCAGTAAGGGAAGGTGCGACACGGTTCAGCCGATCAGCGCGCGCCGGTTGTACGAGCGCCGCGTTGCTTACGCTCACGCGGCCATCGTCCACAGCCTTCACCAGTTCGGGCACCGCATCCGCGATAACCTTCGTGGCGTAGTCCACGAGCTTCCCGGACACACCAACGGCCTTGCCCGCGAGGTCGCGAGATTGACCCGCAGGAATCTGTTCAGGTAAATTTACCTGAACAGATTTCGTGGGTTTGCGCGTCTGCCGCTCCTTCGCCTGCCGGTCGTAGATGTCCCGCGCCCGCGCCCCGACCATCGCGAGTTGCGAAGGGTTGAGATGCCGGCGGTGTAGGTTCAGCGACAGGACGTAGGCCACGGGGTCAAGCGGCTTCACCTCGCGGAACTTCGGCGCCACGCCCGCCAGTTCGCACGCGCGGAACCGGCGCCGCCCGTCGATGATCTTTCCGCCAAACGTCTCAATCGGCACCTGTAAGTCGTTGATGCCGATATCGTCCGCGAGGTCGGGAAACGAAAACACCCGACCAACGTGGTCGGGTGTTGCGCTTCGGGATCGGTCACGATGTCAGCCAGCGACCACATCGGCCGCGAGCGCGGACAGCGCCGCCGTGATAGCTGGAACCGTCGCGTCGAACTGGTTCAGTTCGACAGCAACCAAGTCATCCGCGAGCAGCGCAGCCGCGTCGGGGTTGTCGCGGAACCGTTCGACTTCTTCGGCCAACCGGCCCGCAGCCGCGAGTACCGGCGCGAGCGCCACCCACGCCAGCGCCTTCGCGTCTACCTTCGCCACGTCCACCGTGCAACCCTTGCGAGTCTTGCCCTTCATGATTCATCCCCTCAGATGATGCCAGAGAAGGAACCGGGCGAAGTGCCCGGCCCTGTTGAATCCCGTCGTCACTCACACCGCTTTCAACTCCGCGTTGTCCACTTCGGTCGCGACGGTCGCGACCAGTTCCACCGGCTTCGGCTTCGGGACGTTCACCGTGATGCACACCGTTCGCGTGGCGAGCATCCCGTCCAGTTCGCCAACGTCGGATTCGTACCGCTCTTTCAACGTCTCACGTTTGCACTCCGCGACGAAGTTCCCGTCTTCGTCCACCATCACCCACACCTCAACTGCGACCATGTTTTCCGCATCCATCGCACAGCCCTCCCGTTCGTGTTGTTCGTCGTCACCACCACAACCACCAACGTTGACATACTACGTCTATGTTGGTAGTCCGTCAAGTATGGTACAACCACTTTTGACGGACTATCCTCGTTGTGGTATCTTTCACGGTTGGCTAAGATGTGGGAACGCGAGGCGAATACGGTGTTGTTGCACGAAGAAGGGGAGAGGCGAATGCAGTTCGGAACCTTGCTCCGCGAGCTACGGGCGAAAGCCGATCTCACGCAAGAGGAACTTGCGGCGAAGGCTGGAATCTCGATCAGCACACTACGCAATCACGAGCAAGGCCACCGGCTTCCGAGTTGGTCGGCCGTCGTGAAACTCGCGAAGGCGCTTGGTGTCACTACAGACACGTTCGCAGTGTGCGACGAGGTGAGTGAACCAGAGAAGCCGACCGCGAAGAAGAAGCCAAAGAAGTGAGGCGCGGTCTAGTCGATCCGGTGAAGTGCTGACATGATGGGGGTGCCGCATCAGGCCAACGGCACTTCAACGAGGTGCGAAATGTCTCAGGTCGAACTTCGGACGATCCAGTACCGCAAACCGTTCGCGCCGTTCATCGTGTCCATCCCAGACGGGCGCACGTTCACGATAACCGCCCCGACACAAATGCTCGTGACGCACCGAACTACGGTCGTCGGCATCCCCGGCCCGTTGGGTGAGAACGATTCATTCGTTCTTCTGAACACGCAGGATATCGCAGTCGCGGAACCGGACGACAGCGCCCCCACGATTGTGCAGGGAATGTGAACCGGGTCGGCTCCGGCTACCGCCTTCACCGCCTTCACCTTCTCGTATGTGCGCCCACTTACACCCAGCGCGGCCGCTACCTTGTCGCGAGTCTTGCCAGTGGAGCCTTGTGGCAATTTTCCACCAGGCTCCGTGTATTGATTCGCGCCCTTTGTTTTTCGCGCCTTCGCCTTCGGCCTTTCCAGAGCCTCAAGCCGCTCGCCGATCACCTTCACCAACTCAGGCACCGCATCCGCGATAACCTTCGTGGCGTAGTCCACGAGCTTCCCCGACACCCCCACGGCCTTACCCGCGAGGTCGCGAGCATCGGCCTTAAAAGGTTCCGGTAAATTTACCGGAACCTTTTCCTTCCCTCGTCCGTGAACCTTGCCCGATTCCTTCTGCCGCTCCTTCGCCTGCCGGTCGTAGATGTCCCGCGCCCGCGCCCCGACCATCGCGAGTTGGGACGGGGT
>SXHE01000128.1 GCA_005773755.1 Planctomycetia bacterium | reverse complement strand
GCCATCGCGCGTGCAACACAAACGGTAGCGAACGTGAGCCGCAAGCTGCTGACCGTGGGCCGGCCAGGCCCGGAGGTCCTCGCCCCGATAGACGTGTGCTCCGCCGTGCTCGCGCTGGAACCGGTGCTCCGCCGGCTCGCGGGCAACGCCGCGCCCATCGACCTCGACCTCGCGCCCACGCTGCCGCACGTTCGCGCCGACGCCACCCAATTCGACCGCGTGCTGCTGAACCTGGTCCTGAACGCGCGCGACGCGACCGAGGCGAAGGGGGCGGGCATCGGCATCGTCACGGTCCGGGCGGCACTGGTGATCGTCGAACCGGGCCGAGCGGGCTGGCCGAAGGACCGCGCGCCCGGCCGGTACGTCGCACTCACCGTGATCGACAACGGTTGCGGCATGACCGCGGACGTGCGGGACCAGATGTTCCGTGCGTTCTTCACCACGAAGGGGGCGCGCGGCACCGGCCTGGGCATGGCGACGGTCGCCGAAGCGGTAACCGCGGCGAAGGGGCACGTCGAGGTGGAATCGGACGTGGGCTGGGGCACACAGGTGCGGGTCTACTGGCCGGCACTGCCGGAAGCCCCGGCCCTGACCCCGCGCGTCATGTGGTGACGCCTGTCTTCACCTCTCCCCCATGCTCGGATGGGAGAGAGGTCGGCAAGGCTTTGCGAGCCGGGTGAGGGGGCGCTACGCGAGGAAAGTGAGATTCGCGGAACTTGCTTGAGCTGTGCAGCGCCCCTCACCCGCCGCCCCAAAGCGGGCGGCGACCTCTCCCCCATGCTCGGATGGGGAGAGGTGGCGCTTGTGGCCCACCTACGATTCGCCGGCTTCGCGAGTGCGCGTGCGAAGTCGCAACAGGCGCGAAAGTTACACCATCCCCCACAAGCGGCGCAAGGCCCACTCCGCGCCCAACAGCACCGTGAACACCACTAGCCACAGCGGGAGGAACCCGCGCGAGCGGTTCCGGTGCCAGTCCGGGTAATACTTGGGTTTCTTGCCGCTGTCCGGCGGCGCTTCGGCCTTCAGTTCGGCCAGGAAACCCGGCAGATCATCCAACTTGAGCGCCTTGCCCCCGGTCGAGGCGGACAGCTTCTGCATGAAGTCCGGGTTCGCGTTCACCTGAAGCATCTCGTCGGAGATGTCCGGCACCGCGACGAACTTCGCGGTCGCGCGGCCCTCTTCGATGCGCCCGTCGGCCCGCTTGACCGGCCCGGTGGCGATGACGAAGTACTCGACCGGTTCTGGAGAGGGGGCCGGGCGGAACAGCACCTTGCGCCCCTCCTTGTCCGAGATCACCGTCTGGGTCGGCAGGTTCTTGTCGTTCTCCGCTTTCGGTTCGGGCGCGCCCTTCGGCAGTGGCACGATGCGGACCGTGACCGGCGCGGCCGGGTCGTCGAGGCCGTCGGGAGCTTTGATCCCGACGCGCACCGTTTGCTCCTGGGTCGACTTCATCTGCCGGAATAGCGGGCGCGCGTAGATCTGGCCCTCTTCCTCGTCCTGGTGCGCCAGCCACAGCACGCACTGCTTCCAGAACCGCTCGTGCATCTGGAGGCCGTCTTCGGTCTTCGGCTGGCCCAGCCCGCGCCAGAGGTAGGTGTCGAACGCGGCGAGCGCGAGCCACCGGCCCTTGCTCCCGTCACCGCGCTGCGAACCGACCAGCAGCGGCTCGCCGCCCCGCCGGTCGCCGCCGGCCGCGGTCTCGTCCTGGCCGGTCGCGTCCGTCGTCCAGGCGTAGGTGGTCACGAGGCCGCCCTTCGGCAGGATCAGCCGGTTGTAGCCGTTGAGCTTGATGCCGGTGCGGAAGTTGTTCATCCGGTTCCACAGCTCCTCGGACTCGCCCGGCTTCGGAACCTCGCCCGGTTTGCCGGACACGCGAAACATCTTCTCGATACCGCGCGTCGTCGGGATCGCCGCGTACTTCTTGTTCGGGTTGCCCTTCGGGTCGAGGTCGTCGATGACGAGCGACTTCGTGTCGTCCGGCCTGTTGGAGGCCGGCGGCGCGATCACCGGCAGCAGCTCGTCCGAGTAACCGCGGAACCCGTACTCGCCGCCGAGGAACATCACCCCGATGCCCTTCGTTTTGACCAGCGTTTCGAGCTTGGGCAGGAAGTCTCGTGAGGCCCGGTTCAGGTGCTCGGCGCTCACGTTGCCGATGATGACCACGTCGTAAGCTTGCTCTTCGAGCTTCAACAGCTCGCGCTCGATGGCGGTCGGGGTCAGGTCGGTTTGGCGAATCACCTCGGACAGATCGAACCGCTTCTCGACGCGCAGGGCGTCGCGGAGCAGCGTGTTCTCCCAGCGCAGTTGATCGACGATCAGGATGCGAACGCCCTCCTTGAGCACGGTCAGGTACGTCTCCGAGGCGTTGTTGTGTTCCGACAGCTCGCCCGGCAGCGGCACGATCTTGCCGTCCTTCTCGACCCCGACCTCGACCCGCACCTTGTACTCGCCCGGTTTCTCCGGCGTGGTCACGGTCATCTTCAGCTCGTTGTTCTTCACGCGGTCGAGCGTGAAGTCTTCCGTCAGCCGCGGCTTGTCGCTGTCGCTGATCGTGACCCGCGCGGTCACCCGCGCGCCCTCGTAGTTGTAAGCGTTGACCCGCGCGGTCACGAGCACCTTGTTCTTGATGAACGCCGGCGACGGGTTGCACGAAACGGCCGCGACCGCGATGTCCTTCTTGTCGGTGTCGGACTTGTCGTCGCCGACGAGGAACGTGTGAACCGGGGTGCCGCGCCGCCCGAACCGCAGCCCTTCCGAGAACGCCGACGGCCCCTCGCCGTTCTCCGCGCCGTCGCCGATGACCAGGTGCGCGCGGACCCGCGGCTCGGTCTGCCACCGCTCGAACGTGTTCTTCAGGTAGATGCCGTAATCGGACCTCTTCGCGTCGGCCGTGGCCGACGGCTCGTAGCGGCCGGTGCCCTCGTTGAAGTCGGCCGCGCCGAACTTGTAGATCACGACCGTGAGGTTGTGCTCGGTGGACAACTCGTCGATCAGCGGCTGGCACTTGGCGAGGGTCTTGTGGACCGCGTCGATGCGCGACACGCCGCCGGCCTCGTCCTTCACCGTCATGCTCTCGGACACGTCCACGCCGATCAGCAGCACCGCCGGCTGCTTCGGGTTCTCGTTCACGCCCACGCTCGGGCGCACCGCCGTCAGCAGCGCGACCACGAGCGCCGCGAGCCGCAACATCAGCACGACGAACACGCGCCGCCGCGTCGCCTGCGGGTGGCCCAGATACGTCCAGATGGTGAACAGGACGAGCAGCACCGCGACCACGGCCAGCGCCGGCAGACCGATCGGGTAGACCGACCACGGGAACCCCGGCCGCGTCGAGAAGAAGTAGTCGCTCATGGTGTCATACTATCGCGGGGGGCCAACTTTCTTCGACCTTAACTCAGACCACGGTGCCGTCGGGGATGATCGCGCCGCGGGGCACGCAGATGATGCCGTCGCGGACGTAGTACATCCCGTTAGGGCCATCGGCGTCTTGCACGTTGTCTCGGTTCGTGAGCTTCACCCCGCGCCCGATGCGGCTGTCCTTGTCGAGGATCGCGCGCTCGACGACCGCGCCGTCGCCGATGTTCAGGTCCGGGCGGTTGCGCTTCCGGTTCTCGGCCCGCTGCGCGTCGGTCTCGAACTTGTCGGAGCCGATGAGCACGGTGTCGCGCACGGTGCAACCGACCCCGATCCGGCTGCGCACCCCGATCAGGCTGTGGCGGATGTGCGAGTCCGCACCGATCACACACCCATCGGCCACGAGGCTCTGTTCGAGCGTGGCCCCGTTGATGCGGCTCGCGGGCAGGTTGCGCATGCGGGTGAAGATCACGCCCTCTGGGGCGAAGAAGTCGAACGGCGGGTTCGGCCCGGCCAGCGCCAGGTTCGCCTCGTGGTAGCTGCGGATCGTGCCCAGGTCTTCCCAGAACCCGTCGAACAGGTGCGCGCAAACGTTCTTGGTCTTGTAGTTCCGCGGGAACACTTCTTTGCCGAAGTCGGTCGCCAGCGGCTTCGCGGTGAGCAGGTCGAGGAGCACCTGTGTCTTGAACAGGTATATGCCCATGTTCGCGAGGTAGTGCCGCCCGCGGGCCGGGATGCCGCGGCGCTCGATCCACTCGGTCGAGGTGAAGAACGGCTCGCGCTCCTCGGCCGTCTTCGGCTTCTCGACGAACCCGGTCACCCGGCTCTGCGCGTCCATGCTGAGCAGCCCGAACCCGGCGGTGTCCCGTTCCTCGACCGGGATCGCCGCGATGGTCACGTCGGCCCGGCACCCGCGGTGCGTCTCGATGAGCTGCCGGTAGTCCATGCGGTAGAGCTGATCGCCGGACAGGATCAGCACCTCGTCGGGCGCTTCGCGCTCGATGTAGGAGATGTTCTGCCGCACCGCGTCGGCCGTGCCCTGATACCAGTCGGCGCTCTCGTTGGTCTGCTGCGCGGCCAGCACCTCGACGAACCCCTTGCTGAACATGTCGAACTTGTAGGTGTTCGAGATGTGCCGGTGCAGGCTGACCGAGAGGAACTGCGTCAGCACGTAAATGTTGTGCAGCTCGCTGTTGATGCAGTTGGAAATCGGAATGTCGATGAGCCGGTACTTGCCGGCCACCGGGACCGCGGGCTTGGACCGGGCTCGCGTGAGCGGGAACAGTCGCGTGCCGCGACCGCCTCCCAGGATCAGGGACAGCACGGAGCGCATGTGGGGAGCCTCGAAACACGCCGAAACGATTTGGGCCGGGGAAACGGGAGAGCCGGCCGGGTGAAAGGATGCTACCAGCGTGTCACGCCGGGCGGAAGAAGGAAGTGTTGAGTTAGGGGTGAGGGGTGAGGGGTGAGGGGTGGCAAAACCTGCTTTCTCCTCACTCTCCACTTCCGAGTCAGGCCTTGCGCGGGAGCACCTTGAAGCGGAACTCGATCTTGCCGATGCGGACGTCGTCCAGGCCGACGGAGATCAGGCCCGGAGAGGCCCCTTCCGGGCTTTCCCACGGGACGTGCAACTCGAACCCGAGGCGCTTGGGCTGGCCGCGCCACTCGCACGTGACCAGCGACTTGGCCACGCCCGCGTTCGCCACCGAGACGTGGACCGCCAGTTCGCTTGTGCGCGCGACTTCTTGGGGCAGGTATCCTGTGCCGATCAGTTCGCCGTCGTGAAGGAACGCGCGCGACAGCATGCGCACACTGGCCGCCGCGTCCGGGGGGTGCACATAGACCACCAGCGAAACGGTTTGCCCCGGCAGCACCGCGACCGGCCCGAACACGCTCACCTGAACGACATCGGTCGCGGCCTTCCAGAACAGCACGTTCCGCTTGACCTTTTTCCACAGCACCGAGCGCGCCGGTGGCGCGTCGTCCGGTGCGCCCCCACCTGGGGCGGGCGGTTCGGTCGCGTGCCACTGCACCGGGGCCCGCGCGGTCAGCCGCGGGTCGGGCGCGGGCCGTGGCGGCTCGTCCGGTTCGTCCGGTTCGTCCGGTTCGAGCCGCGCCGCGAACGGCAGATCGGTCGGCGTCTCGACCATCGCCCGACTCGGCGATACAAGTTCGCGAGCCGGTGCAGTGGGACCGGCGGCGGGCAGCGTTTCGGGTGCGCCGGGCAGATCGAACGTGATCGACGCGTCCGAGCCGTCGCGCTCGGCGGGGCGCAGCGCGCCGGACTCGGTCTCGCTCCACGAGATCGCCCCGCTCCCCTGGCGTGCGTCCTGAAGTCGCGACAACATCAACGAATCGACCGCCGGTTGAACCGCGACCGGGGCCGGTTGAGCCTCGGCCAACTCCGCGAACCGGGCCTCGACCTGATCCAGCGTGGCGAACCGGTCGGCCGGGTTCGGGGCCATCATCCGCTCGACCGCCGCCGCGAGGTCCGCGGACACGTCCGGGTTCACGATTGCGGCCGAGGGGGGCGGCCCGGCCCGCTTCGCACGGAGTTGGTCCGCCAGCGCCGGGTGCGGGTAGGGGGCGAGGCCGGTCAGCGCGAAGTACCCGATCGCGCCCAGCGCGTACTGGTCGGCCGCCGCGGTCGGCGCGTCCGGCGAGGCGGCCAGTTCCGGGGCCGCGAACGTCAGCACGGCGGCCGATGCGAACGCCGCGGACATCGAATCGAGCAGCGACTCGTCGTCCGCGATGCTCTGCGCCAGAAGTGTACCGGCCCCCAATTCGAGCAGGTGCGGGAGGCCGCCGACCCCGAGCGCGACCGCGTGTGGGGTG